>NZ_PQMX01000056.1:0-41208 GCF_004368385.1 Burkholderia sp. B10
GGTGGGGGATGCGGCGGCGCGCGGGCCGCCGCAGGCGGCTCAGCCCGCCTTCGCGAACGCCCAGCAGTCGTTGGCCGGGAATTCGATCCAGTGCGCGCCCGCCGCGCGCGGTGCGTGGCCGAACGCGCGCAGCCGCATGTCGCCGCGATGGAACAGGTATTCCCAGCGATCGCCGAGATACATCGACGTGACGAGATCGGCCTGCAGCCGGTTCGCGCCGGGGCCGTCGACGACCTGCACGCGTTCGAGCCGGATCACGGCCTGCGCGGGCTGGCCGGGCGCGAACGTGTCGCGCGCGAGCGCCTGCAGCTGCCAGCCGTCGCCGGCCAGCGTCACGCTCTCGCCGTCGACGGCCGCGACGCGCGCATCGATCCGGTTGTTGCTGCCCATGAATTCGGCCGTGTACAGCGAGCGCGGTGCGCCGTACAGCTCGGCCGGCGTGCCTTCCTGCTCGATGCGGCCGTTGCGCAGCAGCAGGATGCGGTCGGACATCGCCATCGCCTCGGTCTGGTCGTGCGTCACGCACAGCGCCGACAGCCCGAGCGACACGATCAGTTCGCGCAGCCACGCCCGCGCTTCCTCGCGCAGCTTCGCGTCGAGGTTCGACAGCGGCTCGTCGAGCAGGATCACCGGCGGGTTGTAGACGAGCGCGCGCGCGATCGCGACGCGCTGCTGCTGGCCGCCCGACAGTTGATGCGGGAAGCGTTCGGCCAGATGACCGAGGCCGAGCTGGTCGAGCGCGGCCTGCACGCGGCGCTTCTGTTCGGCAGCCGCCACGCGGCGCAGCGTGAGCCCGTAGCCGACGTTGTCGGCGACGGTGCGGTGCGGCCACAGCGCGTACGACTGGAACACGAGGCCGAGCGAGCGCTGTTCGACGGGCAGGTCGATGCGCTGTGCGCCGTCGAAGAACACGCGGCCGTCGAGCTGGATGCGCCCGCCGGACGGCTGTTCGAGGCCGGCCACCGCGCGCAGCAGCGTGGTCTTGCCGCTGCCCGACGCGCCGAGCAGGCACACGACTTCGCCGGCCTTCAGTTCGAACGACACGCCGTTGAGGATCGGGTTGGCGCCGTAGCTGAGATGCAGGTCGTCGACGATGAGCTTATCCATGAAGTTTCACTCCGAAGCGCAGGGCCACGCCGAGTCCGGCGCCGACCATCGCGATGTTGATGACAGACAGTGCGGCGACCTGGTCGACGGCGCCGGTCGCCCACAGCGACACGAGCAGCGCGCCGATCACTTCGGTGCCGGGCGACAGCAGGTAGACGGCCGTCGAGTATTCGCGCTCGAAGATCATGAAGATCAGCAGCCACGCGGCGAGCAGCCCGAAGCGCACGAGCGGCAGCGTCACGTCGAGCGACACGCGGCTGCGCGTCGCGCCGACGCTGCGGCCGGCTTCCTCGAGTTCCGGGCCGACCTGCAGCAGCGCGCTCTGGATCAGCCGCATCCCGTACGCGAGCCACACGACGGTGTACGCGATCCAGATGCTCCACATCGAGTTCTTCAGCTCGCGCAGGCCCGGCACGAACAGGAAGATCCACAGGAACGCGAGGCCGGCGAGCAGGCCCGGCACCGCGCGCGGCAGCAGCACGAGGTAGTCGAGCAGCCGGGTCGCCCAGTCGTGGCGGCGATGACCCGCGAACGCGACCAGCGAGTAGAAGCCGACCGCGAGCGCGCCGCCGATCACGCCGATGCCGAGCGTGTTGACGATCGCGCGCACGAGGTTGTCCTGCTCGAACAGTTCGACGAAGTTCGCCAGCGTCAGCACGTCGGCGAGCGGCACGCCTTCGCCCCAGTTGGTCACGAACGCGCGCAGCACGATGCCGGAGATCGGCACGATGACGGTCAGCGCGAGCCACAGCGCGACGATCGCGAGCGCGACCCAGCGCCATGCGCCGAGCGGCAGCACGGTCGAGCGGCCGGCCTTGCCCTTGACGGTGACGAAGCGGTTCGCCGTCTTCAGCAGCCGGCGCTGCAGCAGCACCAGCGGAAACGTGATCGCGACGATGCACACCGCGACCGCGGCCATCAGGTGATACGACGGCACGCCGAGCTTGTTGGTCAGCTTGTACAGGTAGGTCGCGAGCACGAGGTGGCCTTCGGGGTCGCCGAGCACGAGCGGCAGCCCGAACACCTCGAAGCCGAGGAAGAACACCAGCACGCCGGCGAACAGCAGCGCGGGCATCGTCATCGGCAGGCTCACGTCGAGCGCGACGCGGAACGGACGTGCGCCCGTCACGCGTGCGGCTTCCTCGACGTCCGAGCCGAGATTGCGCAGCGCCGCCGACGAGTACAGGTACACGTGCGGCACGTGCGTGAGGCCGACGATCACCGTGATTGCGAGGATCGAGTACACGTTCCACGGCACGTCCTGCACGCCGAACAGCTGCCGGAACCAGACCGAGTAGAAACCGACCGGGCCGGCCGCGACGACGTAGCCGAACGCGAGCACCATCGGCGACACGAACACCGGCGTGAGCAGCAGCGGCTCGAGCCAGCGGCGGCCGGGCAGGTCGGTGCGCACCATCACGAACGCCAGGATGCCGCCGAGCGGGATCGAGATGAACAGCATCCCGCCGGCGATGATGAACGAGTTCTTCACGGCCGACCAGAAATCGGGATCGGCGAAGATGAAGCGGAAGCCCTCGACGCCGAGCGTCTTGTTCGCGTCGAAGAACGGCGCGGTGAGCAGGCTCTGGAACAGGATGAAGCCGAGCGGCAGCGCGACCGCGATGGTCAGCACCGCGACGACGATCCAGCGCAGCATGCCGGCGAGCGGCTGCAGGCCGTTGGCCGGGAGCGCGGGGATCGCGTCGCCGGGGCCGGTGGTGCGCGCAACGGCCGGCGTCGTTGCCCGTGTGCTGGTTGAAAGCATGAGTACACCCCTGCGGCCATCCGGATGGCCGCCTACGGAAAGTCGGTAACGGGAAGCGGCCGGCCCGCGGCATTTTCGGCGGGCGGCCGGGGCTCGGCGGGTCAGCGCATCAGCGGATCAGCGCTTGATCGCCTGCTGCCATTGCTTCAGGAATGCGAGCCGCTTCGACTGGTCGAGATACACGAGCAGGCCGGTGCCGATCTGGATCGGCTTCAGCGAGTCGCCGAGCTCTTTCGTGAGGCTCGCGGCCGACGTTTCGCCGGCGACGTCCGTGCGGATCGCATACAGGTTCGCCTGGTTCGCGATCAGCGTCTGGCCGCGCTTCGACAGCAGATAGTCGACCCACAGCTTCGCGGCGTTCGGGTTCTTCGCCTTCTTCGAGATCGTCGCGAGGCGGCTCACGACCTGCGTGTAGTCCTTCGGAAACACGTAGCCGATCGACTTGTCCTTCTTCGCCTTCGCGTATGCATACGAGCCGATGATGTTGTAGCCGATCAGGTTCTCGCCGGACGAGATGCGCTCCATCATCGCGCCCGTGCTCGACTGCAGTTTCGGGCCGGTCGCGCCGATCGCCTTCACCAGCTCCCACGTGACCTTTTCGTTCACGTGCGCGTCCTGCGTCAGGTAGTTGAAGCCGACGCCGGACTTCTCGATGTCGTAGGTCGTGACCTTGCCCTTGAACTTGTCGGCCTGCGTCGTGAGCAGCCGGATCAGGTCGGCGCGCGTCTTCGGCACTTCGTTCTCGGGGATCAGGCGCTTGTTGTAGACGATCGCGAGCGGCTCGAACGTCGTGCCGTACGCCTGCTTCTGGTATTGCGCCCATTGCGGCACGTGCTGGCTTTCGGGCGAATCGTACGACGCCATCAGGCCGTCGTTGACGAGCTTCACCTGCAGGTCCATCGCGGAGCTCCACAGCACGTCGGCGCTCGTGCTGCTGGCGGCGTTCTCGCTGATGTAGCGGTTGTACAGCTCGGTGCTGTTCATATCGTTGTATTCGACCTTCACGCCGTACAGGCTTTCGAAGTCCTTGATCAGCGGGCGCACGAGGCCCGTGTCGGTGGTCGAGTAGACGATCAGCTTGCCTTCCTTCTTCGCGGCGTCCACGACGCCCTGATAGCTGCCCGGATATCCGGCGGGAACCTGTGCGACGGCGGTGCCCGCGACGAGTGCCAGCGCGGCGGCGAGCGGCTTCGGTGCAAACGGCATGTCTTCCTCCAGTGATGCGTGTGTGGTTCGAGTGACGCGGATGTTAATTGCGCGGCACTTTCATCCTGCTTTCATTTTCTTGAGCGATCGCGTCCGGCGGGTCATGGATTTCCCGGAGACGATGGGGCTGCGGGCGCGGCTGCGCGGGCGCGCAACCGGTATTTGCGCGAAGCGTCGGCGTGGAAAGGATCATGTAATGTAGCGGCCTGTCGCTGACCTTACGGAATCCGAATGCGTGTGCTGCTCGTCGAAGACAACCCGAACCTCGCGCAGTCGCTGCACGACGCGCTGAGCGCCGCGCGCTTCGCGGTCGATCACATGGCGGACGGCGAAGCCGCCGATCACGTGCTGCGCACGCAGGACTACGCGCTGGTGATCCTCGATCTCGGGCTGCCGAAGCTCGACGGGCTCGAGGTGCTGCGCCGCTTGCGCGCGCGTCGCAATCCGGTGCCGGTGCTGATTCTCACGGCGCACGGTTCGGTCGAGGACCGCGTGAAGGGGCTCGATCTCGGCGCCGACGATTATCTGGCCAAGCCGTTCGAACTGACGGAGCTGGAGGCGCGCGCCCGCGCGCTGATCCGGCGCAGCCTCGGCCACGAGCACTCGCGGATCGAATGCGGGCCGCTCGCGTACGACAGCGTCGACCGCAGCTTCCAGCTCGCCGGCGCTGCGCTGTCGCTCACGCCGCGCGAACGCTCGGTGCTGGAGGTGCTGATCCTGCGCAACGGCCGCGCGATCAACAAGGAGACGCTGTCGGAGAAGATCTTCGGGCTCGACGAGTCGGTGAACGCGGACGCGATCGAGATCTACGTGTACCGGCTGCGGAAAAAGCTGGAGAACACCGGCGTCGCGATCGTCACGCTGCGCGGGCTCGGCTACCTGCTCGAAGCGAAGGCCGCCGCATGAGGCGCGCGCCGACGCATCCGCGGGCGGCGGCGTGACGATCCGCCCGAACCTGCGCACGCAGGTCGCGCTGTGGCTGCTGCTGCCGCTGCTCGGCCTGCTCGCGCTCGACTCGTGGCTCACCTACCAGCGCGCGATGAGCGCCGCGCACGTCGCGTTCGACCGCACGCTGTCGTCGTCGCTGAAGTCGATCCGGGAAGGCGTGCGGCTCAACGACGGCGAGATCGAGGTCGACCTGCCGTATCTCGCGCTCGAGATGTTCGAGTCCGGGGACGGCGGCAAGATCTACTACCTGATCCGCGACGATCGCGGCCGCACGATCACCGGCTACCCCGACCTGCCGCTGCCGCCGCGCGGCGGCGCGCTGTTCGTCACGCAGTACTACGACGTCGTGTATCGCGGCGAGCAGTTGCGGATGGCCGCACTGCGCGTGCCCGTCCACGACGTGCCGAGCGCGCAGACGCGCATCGTGTGGGTGATGGTCGGCGAGACGATCGAGGCGCGCCAGGCGCTCGCGCGCGAGATCCTGACCGGGTCGCTGCTGCAGGAAGGGCTGCTGGTCGTGCTGGCGCTCGGGATCGTGTGGCTCGGCGTCGGGCGCGGGCTGCGACCGCTGAACCGGCTGTCGGCGACGGTCGCCGCGCGCAGCGACGGCGATCCGACGCCGCTCGACACGGCCGGCATGCCGAGCGAACTCGCGCCGCTGGTCGAGTCGATCAATCTGTACATCGCGCGCACGCAGCGGATGCAACTGGCGCGGCGGCGTTTCTTCGCGGATGCCGCCCATCAGCTGAAGACGCCGCTCGCCGCCGTGCAGGCGGGTGTCGAACTGGCGCTGCGGCCCGACGAGCAGCCGCGCGCGACTGCGCATCTGCGGCGCGCGAACGGCGCCGTGCGGCAGGCGGCGAAGATCGTCCAGCAATTGCTGTCGCTGTCGCGGCTCGATTCGGACAGCGGCCACGCGGTCGCGCATCAGCCGGTCGCGCTGCACCGGATCGCCCGCAGCGCGACGCTCGACTGGTCGCCGGTCGCGCGTGCGCGCGACATCGACCTCGGCTTCGAGCACGACGCCGACGTCGACGTCGACGTACTCGGTCAGCCGGACCTGCTCGGCGAACTGATCGGCAACCTGATCGACAACGCGATCCGCTACGCGGGCGACCGCGCGGTGATCACCGTGCGCGTGTCGCGCGACGGCGCGCACGCGCGCCTCGACGTGATCGACGACGGGCCGGGCATTCCGGCCGGCGAGCGCGATGCGGTGTTCGAACGTTTTCATCGCGGCAGCACCACGCAGACGATCGAGGGCACCGGGCTCGGGCTGTCGATCGTGCGCGAGATCGCGCGCGTGCATCGAGGCAGCGTGACGCTCGCCGATGCGGACGGCGGGGGATTGATCGTGACGGTGTGGCTGCCGGTGTTGCCGGAGGCGGGGTAGGGACTGGTGGTGGAGGCCGAGCGGCTGAGGCGGCCGGTACGAACGAGCCTCGGAACCGGCGCGTCAGAAGGCGGCGCTACGAACGAACGTTGGCGCCGAGCAGCAGCAAAACCGACGCGCCGCGAGCGACGCGTCCACTTCCCCTCAGTCCCCGAACCCCAGCTGCGCGTCGAGCGCCTGCCCGACTTCGAGCCATGCGCCCGCGCCCGCGACGACGATCGCGTTGATGCCGAACGTCAGCGCACCGTCGAAGTTCGGATTCGCGCGATACGTCTGCATCGTGTCGGTCGGCTCGTGCGGCCATTGCGGGTTCGGCTTGCCGCTCGCCTGGTCGATCGTCGGGATCGGGCAGCGCGTGCACAGCTTCACGAGGCGCAGCCGCACGGGCGTCGCGCCGGCCGCGTCGAGATGCTCGACGAAGTCTTCCTCGTACGCATCGAGGTCCGACACGACGAGGTTCGGGCGGAAGCGGTTCATCGGAATCGCGGGCGCGCCTTTCGCGGCGAGCCGCGCGTTCAGGTCGTCGAGCGACGACTGGCCGATCACGAGCAGCGGATAGCCGTCGGCGAACTGCGTGTGGGTATCGACGTCGCCGGTCCATTTGCGGTTGCAGCCGCGGCGCGCGCCGTCGCCGAAGCGGGCGAGCTTCAACGGCGTACCGACGAATTGCGTGAGCCATGCGGCCGTCTCGGCGCCCGTGTCGATCGCGTCGACGGTGTCGCGCCACACGGTCGCCGCCATCGCGGGCGTGGCGGGCGTCGCATCGCCGTCGAGCGGCGTGCGGATCTCGGGCATGCCCGGCGCGTTCAGCACCAGCGCGTCGTGCTCGAGCGCGGTGCGGATCAGCGCGAGCCGCGGATGCGTGCGCTGCGTGATCATCATCCCGTCGGGTGTGGTGATCAGCCAGTGGCGATCGTACGCGAGGCCCGTCTCCAGCAATTGCGCGCGCGGCAGCGCGATGCCGGCGCAGGATTTGATCGGGTAGACGAACAGTTCTGAAATGGCTGGCATGACGCTGGCTGGCAAACACGGGATGGGCGAATCGCGATTGTGCCAGATCGTGCGCCGGCCGTTTGGACGGTTGCTCGCGTGTTTGCCTGCGCCTGCCTGCCTGCCTGCCTGCGCGCGCGGCGCCGGCCGGTCACGCGAGCGGGAAGCCGCGGTCGAACGTCGCGCGCACGTCGAGCGACTCGCGCAGCAGCCCGGCCTTCAGATAGAAATCGGCGGTGCGCTGCTGCTGCGCGATCACCGCCGCGTCGATCGGTTGCCAGCGCGTGTTGCGCCGCTCGAACTGCAGCTTTGCCGCCGCCGGCGGGATGCCGATGATGCGCGCGAGCGTCGCGGAATACGCGTCGACGTGCCGGTACGACCATGCCTGCGCACGCACCACGCGTTGCACGAAGTCGCGCAGCACGTCGCGCTTCGCCGCGATCGCGGCATCGGTGGCCGCGATGTAGCTGAGGCCCGACCACAGCCCGCGGCCGTTGACGAGCACGCGCGCGCGGCCGCTCGTTTCGGCGAGCGCGGTGTACGGTTCCCACGTCGCCCATGCGTCGATCGATCCGGTGGCGAGCGCAAGCATCGTGTCGGCCGGCGGCAGGAAGCGGAACGACACGGCGTCGGGCGGCAGGCCGGCCGCATCGAGCGCCTTCAGCGTGACGAAATGGCCGATCGAGCCGCGCGTGGTGCCGATGCGCTTGCCCTTCAGATCGGCCGTGTCTTTCAGCGCTGCGTCGGGCCGCACGAGCACCGCGGTGCCGTATGGGTCCGAGCGGTTCGCGCCGATCACCTTGAGGCGCGCGCCCGACGCGAGCGCGAAGATCACCGGCGCGTCGCCGATCGGCCCGCAGTCGACGGCCGCTGCGTTCAGCGCTTCGGCGAGCGGCGCGGCGGCCGGAAACTCGGTCCACGCGATGTCGTAGGCGACGCCGTTCAGCTCGCCGGCCGCTTCGAGCAGCGCGCGCAGCCCGCCTTTCTGGTCGCCGGCGCGCAGCAGCGGCCGCGTGCCCGATTGCGCATGGAGGATGGCCGGCGTGGTGCCGAAGGTGGCGGCGAGTGCGCTGGCCTGCGCGAGGAAGTGGCGTCGGTTCGGATTCATCGTCGGGTCGGTTCGGTTCGGGCGGAGAAACGGTTCGGGGTGTCAATGCGGCAGCCCGGCCTGCACGTCCTGCACGGGCTCGCTGTCCACGCGCAGCAGCAGCGCGGTCAGCGGATCGGCGTTTGCGGCGGCGTCGGACGGGCGCGTGCTCGTCTGCGCGCGGCATAGCAGGTCGTCGGCGGACCAGCCGGCGCTGCCCGGCAATGCGCGGGCGCGTAGCCAGCCGCGCCGGTCGGCGAGCAGCTGCGTGCCGCCGAACGCATCGGGCGGCACGCCCGCGATCGTCGCGAACGCCTGCCATGCGCCGGCCGTCGTCGCGACGCAGTTCGCGCGTGCGCCGGCCGGCGCGTCCGGTGCGGCCGACATACGAGCGTCGTCCCCGGTCAAGATCAGCGTCTGCCAGCGCGGATCCTCGCGAGGCGGCGTGGCGCCCGCGGCGAGCGCGACGATCCGCACGCGCTGGCCATCGCGCCAGCGCGCGAGCGGCTGCGGCGCCGCATCGCCGCAGCGCACGTCGAGCGCCGGCAGCGGGACGGGCACGGGCCACGCGCCCTCGGCGCGCGCACCGCTGCCGGCCGACAGCGCTTTCAGGTAATCGAGCACGGCCCACGTGTCGGCCGGCCCGAGCGTCGCCGCAAAGCCCGGCATCGAGGTCGCGCCGTGCGCGTCGCGGGTGCCGTGGCGCACGCGCCAGTACAGTTCGCCGTCCAGCCGCCGCGCGAGCAGCGCGCCCGCGAAGGTCGGCGGCCAATGCGCGAGCGTCGCCGCGAGCGGTCCCTCGCCGCGGCCGTCCGCACCATGACAGGCCGCGCAATGCTGCCCATACAGGCGCGCGCCGTGCATCACGTTCGCGACGGAAAACGGTTCGGGATTGCGCTGGAAGCTGGTCGGCACGGCGGGCGCGAGCCACAGCGAAGCCGGCGGCCACGGCGCGAAGCAAGCGCCGGCGAGCCCGGCGATCGACGCGGCCGCACGGTACTTGCGGCTCGCGATCGCGACGCAGCCGAGCGCCGCGGCGAACACGGTCGCCGCGACGGCGAACGCAAGCTGCCGCGTGAGGCCGGCGTCGATGCGCAGCGTTTCGAGCGCGACCCGCTGCGCCCACGGCCACGCGGCCTGGCCGTCGGCGTCGCCGGTCAGGCCCAGCGCATGGAGCGTTTGCGCACACGCGAGCTGCGCGCGATACAGCAGTTGCAGGAACCGCAGCGCCCAATCGGCAAACGGCAGCGCGTTCATCCGCGCCGCGCGTGTCGAGGCAAAGCGCCGGTTCGGCGAGCGACGCCGTGCATCTACCAGCTCGCATCGAGTCCGAGATGCCGCAGCGCCTCGTGGCGCAGCTCGGCGAGCCGCGGATCGCCGCGATGGCGCGGATAGGGCAGGTCGACGCGCAGCTCCGCGACGATGCGCGCCGGCCGCGGCCCGAACACGATCACGCGCTGGGCGAGAAACAGCGCCTCCTCGACATCGTGCGTGACGAGCAGCGCCGAGAAGCCGTCGCGTTGCCACAGCGCGGTGAGCTCGGCCTGCATGGTCAGGCGCGTCAGCGAATCGAGCTTGCCGAGCGGCTCGTCGAGGATCAGCAGGCGCGGGTCATTGACGAGCGCGCGCGCCAGCGCGACGCGTTGCGCCATCCCGCCCGACAGCTGATGCGGAAACGCGTTCGAGAATTCCTGCAGCCCGACGCGCGCCAGCGCATCGTCGACGCGATGCTGGGCGCGGCGCGCGACGCCGCGCGCTTCGAGGCCGAGCGCGACGTTGGCGCGCACGCGACGCCACGGGTAGAGCGTCGGGTCCTGGAACACGACGATCCGCGACGGGTCGGGCTGCTCGATCGGCACGCCGTCCTGCGCGATCGTGCCTTGCCGCGCGGCATCGAGCCCGGCGACGAGCCGCAGCAGCGTCGATTTCCCGCAGCCGCTCGGCCCGAGCAGCGCGACGAACTCGCCGGCGGCGACCGACAGCGTGACGTCGTCGAGCACCGGCAGCGGGCCGCCGGGGCCGTCGAACGCATGACTGACGCGGCGGACGTCGATACGTGCACCGCGCGGCGGCGTGGCGTTTCCGGCGACGGGCGCGGTCGCGGCGAGCGGTTCCACAGCGGCGGCGCTTACCATTTGACGGTTCCTTTCTGCCAGGCGAGCACGCGGTCGCGCACGGCGAACAGCAGCGCGATCAGCCCGGAAAACAGCAGCGCCATCACGATCAGCGCCGCATACATGTTCACGTACGATGCCCAGCCCTGCGCCCAGCTCAGATACCAGCCGAGCCCCGACTTGACGCCCATCATCTCGGCCACGACGAGCACCGTGAACGATGCGCTGAGCCCCATGAAGATGCCGACGAACACGTGCGGGAGCGCGGCCGGAATCGCGACCCGCAACACCAGGAAGCGGGCGTTCGCGCCGAGCGTGCGGGCGACGTCGTAGTACTGCCGGTTCACGCTCGCGACGCCCGACCACGTCAGCACCGCGACCGGGAAGCCGGTGGCCAGCGCGATCAGGAACGCGGCGGCCGAATAGCTGGTCGGGAAGAAGTAGAACGTGAGCGGCAGCAGCGCGGTGGCCGGCACCGGCCCGAGCACACGCAGCACCGGATGCACCCAGTAGCCGATGCGGCGCGACCAGCCGATCGACACGCCGACCGCGAACCCGACCGCGACGCCGTACGCGAAGCCGATCGACAGCAGCTTCAGCGTGTTGGCGGCGCTGCCGGCGAGGCGCGGCCAGTCGTCGACGTAGACCTCGATGAGCGCCTGCGGCGGCGCGAAGAACGGCGTCGGCAGCCAGGCGGTTTTCGCGGTCGCGACCTCCCACGCGGCGAGCACGAGCGGCAGCGCGACGAGCCACGGGCCGGCCGGCCGCACGCGGGCGAGCTGCGCGCGCGTGGCCGGCACGCGCTGGCCGAGCGTCGCGGCGAGCAGCAGCAGCGCGGCGATCGCCCATGCGGCGGCGCCGAACGCGTCGGTATACGCCCAGTCGCTGAAACCGGCGATGCGGTTGGGCCACAGCCGCGTCAGCGCGCCGAGCGCGCTCCACGCGAGCGCGGCGGCGACGCCGGTCGGCCAGTTGCGCGCGCGGCGCGCTTCGGCGGCGAGCGTCGCGTCGCAGGCCGTGCAGCCGGCCGCGGACGCGGCGGCCGCGGATGCGCCCGCGATGGACGCGCGGCGTGCGGCGGAGGCGGGTTCGATCGTCGACATCGGCTCACCCCAGCACGTTCGCATAGACCTGCTGCGCGAAGCGCTGCGGGTCGGTGCTTTTCTTCAGCACGTTGATGCGGCGGAAATCGTCCGCATAGAACGCGATTTCCTGCTGCAGGTCGACGTTGGTCGGATGGTGCGTGTAGGTCAGCGTCGCGTACAGCTTGCGCAGGTCGTCGGGGCTGATCTTCGGCGAATACTTCGCGAACACCTTCGCGGCTTCGTTCGGGTTGTCGTGCGTGTATTCGGTGGCCTGCACGATCGAGCGCGCGAGCGCGGCCGCGGCCGGCCGATCGTTGCGCACCAGTTCGCCGCGCGCGCCGATCACGCAGCACACCTTGCGCGCGTATTCGCCGGACAGGTTCGTCGCGAGTTCCGCATACGCGCCGTTGCTGCGCTTTTCGAGCAGGTAGAGGTTCGGGTCGCCGTCGGCGATCGCCTGGATCTCGCCCTTGTCGACGGCGACGCCGAGCAGGTCGGCCGGATACTGGCGCCACGTGATGTCGCGCTCGGGGTCGATGCCGTTCTTCGCGAGCAGGATCGAGAAGAAGTGCTTGCCGGGCGCGGCGAGATCGCTGACGCCGACCGTCTTGCCCTTCAGCGCCTGCAGCGTCGTGACGCCGGCCGCCTTCGCGCCGACGAGCCGCACGCAGCCGCCGTGCGAGCTGCCGATGATCTTCACGTCGAAGCCGGCTTCGAGCGGCTTGAGCCAGCGATGGATCATCCCGACCGCGGCGTCGGCCTTGCCGGTCGCGATCGCTTCGAGCAGCTGGTCGGTCGAGCCGCTGTAGTTGATCAGGTCGACCTTCAGCCCGTTCTTCTCGAAGAAGCCGCGTTCCTGCGCGACGACGATCGGCGTCAGGCAGAACGCGTTCTGGTTCCATGCGAACGTGAGCTTTTTCAGCGGCGCCGCGGACCAGGCCTTGCGGCCCAGCGTGATC
The DNA here is from genome assembly GCF_004368385.1 of Burkholderia sp. B10. Classification (NCBI taxonomy): domain Bacteria; kingdom Pseudomonadati; phylum Pseudomonadota; class Betaproteobacteria; order Burkholderiales; family Burkholderiaceae; genus Burkholderia; species Burkholderia sp. B10. Next base: position 12,655 of record NZ_PQMX01000056.1, read on the forward strand.
GCGGGCGCGGCCAGCGCGACGGCGCCGGCCGCGCGCAGCAGCCGGCGACGCTGGTGGTGGCGGGCGCCGGCCGGCGCGGATGCGGTGGTATCGGTCATTCGTGTGGTCTCCGGTTCCGGTCGTGCGCAAGGGCGCTCAGTCGAGCAGGTCGGGTTCGTCGGCGACGACGCGTTGGAACAGGCTGTCGAACGCGTGCAACGCGCCGTCCGGGCCGCCGATCTGGCCGTGCGTGTGCCGCGCGGTCGCATGATCGATCGGTTGCGGCGTGCCGGCCGCTTCGGCCAGCAACTGCGTATGCGCGGCGTTGTCGAGCGCGATGTACCACCACGCGGCCGCCTCGACGCTCGGGCCGGCCGTCAGGATGCCGTGGTTCTTCAGGATCACGCCCTTGTGCGTGGAGCCGTCGGGCCGCGCGAGCGCATCGGCGATGCGCGCGCCTTCGCTGGTGTCGACGACCATTCCCGTGAAGTCGTTGAACAGCGCGTGGTCCTCGTAGAACACGCACGCGTCCTGCGTGAGCGGATCGAGCGGGCGGCCGAGTGTCGACCACGCCTTGCCGTAGGTCGAATGCGTATGGGCGGCCGCGACGAGATGCGGATGCGCGTCGTGAATCGCCGCGTGGATCGCGAACGCGGCCTTGTTCAGCGGCCGGCTGCCGATCGCGGTTTCGCCGCGCGCGTTGACGAGCAGCAGGTCCGACACCTTGATCTGCGAAAAATGCACGCCGAGCGGATTCACCCAGAAGTGGTCGGGCAGCTCCGGATCACGCGCGGTGATGTGGCCGGCGAGCCCGGCCGCGAAGCCGAAGCGCGCGAACAGGCGGAACGCGGCCGCGAGCCGCTCCTGACGGTGGCGGCGCTCGGCGGCGACGTCGATGCGCGGGGCCGGCGGATCGAACCAGAAGTGCTGGCGCGGCGCCTCGGCGAGCACGAGGCCCGACGCGGTGCGCGTGCGCGACGTGGAAGACAGGACGGCGGACATGGCGGCGGTCTCCGTGCGCGTCAGGCGGCGCGGCGCGCGGCGTCGCGGGCGGCGACGCCGCTGCGCACGCGCGGGATCAGTTCGCGGCCGTAGTCGAGCGCGTCCTCGAGCGGATCGAAGCCGCGGATCAGGAACGTCGTCACGCCGAGGTCGTAGTAGTCGAGCAAGGCGTCGGCGACCTGTTCGGGCGTGCCGACCAGCGCGGTCGAATTCGAGCGCGCGCCGGTGAGTTTCGCGATCTCGGTCCACAGCCGCTTGTCGACGCGCGAGCCGCGCTCGGCCGCCGCGAGCAGACGCCGTGCGCCTTCGCTCTGCTGCGGGTCGCCGGTGCCCAGACCTGCGGCTTCGCGCAGCCGGCGCGTTTCGTCGAGGATGCGGTGGGCGCGCGCCCACGCTTCGTCCTCGGTGGCCGCGAGGATCGGCCGGAACGACACGGAGAAGCGCACCTGCCGGCCGTGTTTCGCGGCTTCGGCGCGCACGCGGGTCGTGAGGTCGCGCACCTGGTCGAGCGATTCGCCCCACAGCGCATAGACGTCCGCGTGCTTGCCGGCGACCGCGAGCGCCGCTTCCGACGCGCCGCCGAAATAGATCGGCACGTGCGGCTTTTGGTGCGGCTTCACTTCCGAGTAGCCCTGCCTGAAGCGATAGTGCGCGCCGTCGTGATCGAACGGCTGCGACTCGGTCCAGATGCGGCGCAGGATGCCGAGATATTCGTCGGTGCGCGCATAGCGTGCGTCGTGGTCGAGGAAATCGCCGTCGCGCTGCTGCTCGCTGTCGGAGCCGCCCGAGATGAAGTGCACGGCGAGGCGGCCGCGGCTGAACTGGTCGAGCGTCGCGATCTCCCGCGCGGCGAGCGTCGGCGCGATGAAGCCGGGACGATGCGCGAGCATGAAGTGAATGCGCTCGGTCGCGGCGGCGGCGAACGCGATCGTCAGCGTCGCGGACGGGCTGGTCGAGTGATGCGGGACGAGAATTCGGTCGAAGCCGGCCGTTTCATGGGCGCGCGCGAAGTCGCGCACGTAGTCGGGGTCGACGGCCGGGCCAGTGGCCGGATGAATTTCCGACTGCTTCTGGCTCTGGATCATGCCGATGAATTCAACGCTCATCTCGGTCTCCGATGCAAGGAAGGCCCGCCGTGCCAGCTGCGGCCGGCGGGGCAGGAATGCAGCGCAGATTACCGTCCGGATCAGGCGCAACGGAAATAACGATTGCCGATTTCAATATCAGATTTGCATGGTTTGGGCGGGCACCATGCTGCGCATACGCTGTGCGCTCCGAATGGATCGACAGGGCGTCTGCCGGCGCTTGTGCGGGCTTGCTGCTGCACGGGCGCAAACGGTCGGCGCGCACGCATGCCGAGCGGCGAAGTCGGCGCGCAGACGGCCGTCGGCGCGGGCACGACGCTCGCGCGTCGATCCAACGCTGCCCCGCTACCCGTCACCGAAGGGAAACCGTACCGATGTCCGCCAGCCTTGCCGCTTCCGCGCCGCTTCCGGCGCAATCGTCACTGCGTCATCTGCCCGCCGACGATGCACGCGTCGCCGCGTTGCTCGAGCGGCTCGCGCCCGAACTCGCCGCCGACGCCGCGCGCAACGACGTCGACGGCCGTTTCCCGCACGAGAACTTCGCGCGGCTGCATCGCGCCGGGCTGATCGCGCAGGTCGTGCCGCGCGAGCATGGCGGCGCGGGCGCGACGCTCGCGCAGGCGAGCCGCATCGTCGCCGCGATCGCGCGCGCCGACCCGGCGACCGCGCTGGTGCTGACGATGACGTATCTGCAGCATCGCGCGCTCGGCCGTGCGGACAGCCGCTGGCCTGCGCGCGTGAGGCGCGCGGTGTTCGACAGCGCCGTCGACGAAGGTGCGCTGATCAACGCGTTGCGGGTCGAGCCGGCGCTCGGCTCGCCGTCGCGCGGCGGGCTGCCGGAGACGATCGCGCGCCGCGACGGCGACGGCTGGCGGCTGTCGGGCCACAAGCTGTACAGCACCGGGATTCCGGCGCTGCGCTGGCTGGCCGTCTGGGCGCGCACCGACGAGCCAGAGCCGCGCGTCGGCGTGTTCCTGGTGCGGCGCGACGGCGACGGGCACGACGACGCGCGGATTCGTGTGATCGAAAGCTGGGATCATCTGGGCCTGCGCGCGTCGGGCAGCCACGAGGTCGTGTTCGACGACGTGTGGCTGCCCGCCGATCATGCGGTCGACGTGCGCGCGCCCGGCGCGTGGGCCGTGTCGGCCGCGAGCCACGCGGACATCGACGCGCAGACCGACCAGCAGGCATGGATGGTCGCGCTGCTCGGCAGTCTCTACGATGCGGTCGCGCGCGCGTCGCGCGACTGGCTGCTCGGGTTCGCGACGACCCGCGCGCCGAGCGGTCTCGGCGCGCCGCTCGCGACGCTGCCGCGCGTGCAGGAGGCCATCGGCGAGATCGAAGGCTGGCTGCACGCGAACCGCGTGCTGCTCGACGAGCACATCGCGCGCACCGATGCGGGCGACGCGCCGACGGTGACGACGAGCGGCCTCGTCAAGCGAACCGTGACGGAGCAGGCGATCCGCGTCGTCGAGCATGCGTTGAAGCTGTCCGGCAACCACGGGTTGAGCCGCCACAATCCGCTCGAACGTCACTATCGCGACGTGCTGTGCGGACGCGTGCATACGCCGCAGGACGATGCGATCGCGGTGGCGGCCGGCCGCGCGGCGCTCGAGGCGGCGGCGGCGGCGCGCAGCGCGCCGAGCGACGGCGCGAGTTCGCGCAGCGCGCCGCACGCTGCGCGGCCGTTCGATCGAGGCGATGCGTAAGGACGGCGATGGGGCATACCGCGCAGGCCGGACCACGCCGTGCGTGCGTCGCCGAACGGGCTCGAGCCGCCACATCGGCGCGCCGGGCGAAGGCGCCGCAGACTTGCGCGGGACTTCGCACGCGATGCGCGATCACTGGCTGCGTGATCCCGAGCCCCGCCGAGGTGCGGCTCGGTCCGGCCCGGCGTTCGGCAACGCACGACCACCACAAAGCATCGATATCGCTGATTTTCACGTTTGTTCTGCATGCACGACCAGGTGCATCATGACGATCGATCAAGCCGGGCATTTTTATTCGAGGAGACCCCGATGAGTACGCTTTCGTTGCAGCACACGCCGCTGCGCCCGTTCGTCGAAGGCCTGGGCGCCTTGCTCGCGTCCGGCGCGAACGAGGCGCGCATCCTCGACGACGGCGGCGCGCTGCTCGCCGCGCTGGTCGCGCGCGACGACTGGCTGCCCGACGCGTTCGCGCAACCCGATCCCGAGCGCTACCGGCAGTACCTGCTGCATCTCGACCCCGACGAACGGTTTTCCGTCGTCAGCTTCGTGTGGGGCCCCGGCCAGGCCACGCCGATCCACAACCACACGGTGTGGGGGCTGATCGGCATGCTGCGCGGCGGCGAGTTTTCGCAGCCGTACCGGCTCGACCCGACCGGCAAGCCGGTGCCGTCGGGCGACGCAGTGCGGCTGCAGCCGGGCGAGGTCGAGGCCGTGTCGCCGCGCATCGGCGACATCCATCGCGTGACCAATGCGTACGCCGATCAGGTGTCGATCAGCATCCACGTCTATGGCGCGAACATCGGCAAGGTCGAGCGCGCCGTGTTCCTGGACGACGGCACCGTGAAGCCGTTCATCTCCGGCTATTCGAACGCATGACCCGCAGCGCGGCGGGCCGCGCCCGGCGCGCCCGGCATCCATCCGACGCCCGCTTCGCTTTTCAACGACTTCAACCGAATCCGACCGAGACACCGTGACGCAATCCGCCGATTCCCTTTCCCGTTTTCCCGTCGCGACGTGCGAAGACGTCCGCGCACGCCTGCTGGCACGCGACGAACTCGCGCTGATCGACGTGCGCGAGGAAGATCCGTACGCACAGGGCCATCCGTTGTGGGCCGCCAACTTGCCGCTGTCGAAGCTCGAACTCGACGCATGGACGCGCATTCCGCGCCGCGACACGCCGATCGTCGTCTTCGGCGAAGCCGGCGGCGAGGATCTCGCGCCGCGCGCCGCCGCGAAGCTCGCGCAGCTCGGCTACACCGACGTGCGCGTGCTCGACGGCGGCCTCGCGGGCTGGCGCGCGGCCGGCGGCGAGCTGTTCATCGACGTCAACGTGCCGAGCAAGGCGTTCGGCGAATGGGTCGAAGCCGAGCGCCACACGCCGTCGCTGTCCGCCGAGGAAGTGCAGGCGCTGATCGACGCGCAGGCCGACGTCGTGATCGTCGATGCGCGCCGCTACGACGAATACCAGACGATGAACATCCCGACCTCGACCAGTGTGCCGGGCGCGGAGCTCGTGCTGCGCGTGCGCGCGCTCGCGCCGAACCCGGCGACTCAGGTCGTGGTGAACTGCGCGGGCCGCACGCGCAGCATCATCGGCACGCAGTCGCTGATCAACGCCGGCCTGCCGAACCCGGTGGCCGCGCTGCGCAACGGCACGATCGGCTGGACGCTCGCGGGACAGACGCTCGAGCATGGCGCCGCGCGGCGCTTCCCGGACGACGTCGAGCCCGCGCAACGCGACGCAGCGCGCCGCGCGGCGCGCGCGGTGGCCGAGCGCGCCGGCGTGCCGCGCATCACGCTCACCGAACTGGCCGCGCTCGACGAGCCGGGCCGCACGCTGTACCGCTTCGACGTGCGCACGCCCGAAGAATACGAAGCCGGCCACTTGCCGGGCTTCCTCGGCACGCCGGGCGGCCAGCTCGTGCAGGAGACCGATCATCACGCGGCCGTGCGCGGCGCGCGGATCGTGCTGGCCGACGACGACGGCGTGCGCGCCGACATGACTGCGTCGTGGCTCGCGCAGATGGGCTGGGACGTGCGCGTGCTCGAACCGGTCGATCCGGCCGCGTTCACCGAGCGCGGCCAGCCGCCGCGCGCCGTGCCGGCCGCGCCGCAGGTGGCCGAGGTGTCGCCGGCGACGCTCGCCGGCTGGCTGCGCGAAGCGGGCGCCGGCGAGATCGCGATCGTCGACGTGACGACCAGCGCCAACTACGTGAAGCGCCACATCCCCGGCGCGTGGTTCGTCGTGCGTGCGCAGCTGCGCGACGCGCTCCGCGCGATCCCGTCTGCGCAGCGCTACGTGTTCACGTGCGGGTCGAGCCTGCTCGCGCGCTTCGCGGCCGACGACGCGCGCGCGTTGCTGCCGGCGTCCGCGCCCATCTCGGTGCTGACGGGCGGCACGGCCGCGTGGATCGACGCGGGGCTGCCGCTCGAGCACGGCGACACGCATCTGGCTTCGCCGCGCGTCGACCGTTACCGGCGGCCGTACGAGGGCACCGACAATGCGAGCGCGGCGATGCAGGCGTATCTCGACTGGGAGTACGGGCTGGTCGAGCAACTGAAGCGCGACGGCACGCACCACTTCCGCGTGATCTGAGCGCGGCGCGGCAAGCGCGGGGCAGGCGAGGCGGGGGGGCCGCGCACGGCGGTCGGTCGGTGCGCCGGCGGCAGCAGTCGCGCCGGATGCACTAAACTTGCGGGACTTTTGCATCGCCGCGTCGGGCCGCGTCTCGCGTGCACGCGGCGGTGCGGCGAATCGCGGGCCGGCGCGGGCGCCCGGCGCCGGTTGGCGGCCGGCGCCCGCGCCGGCCGACCCTGACCGACCCATGACGACTCATACCGAACCCGCCTACCTGCTCGGCGATCTGCTGAAAAACGTTTCCCGCTCCTTCTACCTGACGCTGCGCGTATTGCCCGACGGCATGCGCGAACCCGTCGGCCTCGCCTATCTGCTCGCGCGCGCGGCCGACACCATCGCCGACACCGCGCTGGTCGCGCCCGAGCGGCGCGCGACGCTGCTGAATGGCCTGCGCGACGAGATCGAGCGGCTCGGCGACGGCGCGGCGCTGTCGCGCTCGCTCGACGACGTGACGCGGATGCAGGCCGATTCCCACGAGCACGTGCTGCTCGGCTCGATGGAGCCGATGCTCGCGCTGCTGCGCGCGCAGCCGGACGCGGACCGCGCGGCGATCCGCAAGGTCGTCGCAACGCTCACGTCGGGGATGGAGTTCGACCTGCGCACGTTCCCCGACGAGCAGTCGGGGCAGGTCGCGTCGCTGCCGACGCGCGACGCGCTCGATCGCTACACGTACCTGGTCGCCGGCTGCGTCGGCGAATTCTGGACCGACATGACGGCCGCGCACACGCGCGCCGCGCGCGGCTGGGACTGCGCGGACATGCGCGAGAAGGGCATCCGCTTCGGCAAGGCATTGCAGATGACCAACATCCTGCGCGATTGCCCGAAGGATCTGCGGATCGGCCGCTGCTATCTGCCGGACGACGTGCTGGCCGCGCACGGCGTCGGCGTCGCCGAACTGATGGCGCCGCACGCGTCGGCGCGTGCGCGCGGCGTGCTGGTCGACCTGCTGCGCGTGACGCTCGACCTGTATCGCGACGCATGCCTGTACACGCTCGCGATTCCGCGCCGCTTCGTGCGGCTGCGGCTGGCGTGTCTGTGGCCGATCATGATCGGCCTCGAGACGCTCGAACGCCTCGCCGGCCACGACGCGTGGCTCGATCCGGCCCGGCCGGCGAAAGTGCCGCGCAAGCGCATCTACCGGATCATGGCGGCGTCGCTCGCCCTCGTCGGCTCGAACGCGGCGGTTCGTGCGCGCCTGAACGCGCTCGTCGGCGCGGTCGACGCGCGGCTCGCGCAGACGGGACGCGCGTCCTGACGCGCGCCGAGCCGCGCTGCCGGCAGCAGCGTCGCTCGGCGGCATTCTTCCGCAGCATTCTTCGGCCCGCGCTCGCGGGCCGTTTCCATTCAGCGCGCGTCTCCGTACAAAAACGTTTTCACGATTTCGTTTTCAGAAATGTGGCTGTCATGAATGTCAGCGATCCTGCGCGGCGGTGTGATCAGTCTTCGGGCAGGGTCCGCGCCTCGGCCGGGCACTATGTGCCGAAGGCGTCTGACGACATCGGGCGGTCGCGTTACAGCCGTAAAAATGTAAAGCTAGGGTTTTCACCGGGAAATGCCGGAAAGGCCCGCTGCGTAAGCGTTTTCAGGTGTTAGGTAACCGCTTGGTGAACCACCGCGTTGCGTCGATCATACGATGACCGACCGCACGTGTTGGGAAACGATTGGTAATCCGTCAGAATCGCACCGGCATGTACTCGCACATGTGTCAGTCATAAAACCACACCAGAAAAGAAATCATTCTTTGAGGACGGAGAATCAATGAAAAAGCGCGTCGCTTTCGCCATGACGGCAGCGGGTCTCGCAGCCGCAACCGCAGCCCACGCTCAGAGCAGCGTGACCCTGTACGGTATCGTCGACAACGCCATCGCTTGGCAGAACAATTCGTCGGGAACCGGCGCGACCTCGGGCGGCCACTCGAAGGTGCAGATGGCCACCGGCATCTGGGCAGGCAGCCGCTTCGGCCTGAAGGGCAGCGAAGACCTCGGCGGCGGCACGAAGGCGATTTTCCAACTGGAAGCCGGGTTCAACGCGAACAACGGCTCGTCGCAATGGGCGAACGGCATCTTCACGCGTCAGGCGTGGGTTGGCCTGACCAACCAGACGTACGGTACGCTGACGGCCGGCCGTCAGTACACCGCGTACTACACGCTGCTGTCGCCGTATAGCCCGACGACCTGGCTGACCGGTTACTACGGCGCACACCCGGGCGATATCGACTCGCTCGACACCAGCTACCGCGCGAACAACTCGCTCGTCTACATGTCGCCGAAGTTCTACGGCTTCACGGTCGGCGGTTCGTACTCGCTCGGCGGCGTCGCAGGCAGCTTCAACCGCGGCTCGACCTGGAGCGCGGCGATCCAGTACCTGAACGGCCCGGCAGGCATCGCGGTCGGCTTCCAGAAGGTCAACAACTCGACGCTCGGCGGCGGCGTGTGGGGCGACAACTCGACGGTCACGAGCGGCGGCCAGCCGGCCGTGTCGTCGATCAACAGCGGCTACCAGACGGCGCAAACGCAGCAGCGCCTCGGTGTGACGGCCGGCTACCAGTTCACGCCGGCATGGGACGTGTCCGTGTCGTACACGAACGTCCAGTACGTTCCGGGCGTCGGTTCGGCGTTCCGCAACACGGCGATCTTCAACACGGCAGGCGCCGTGCTGCATTGGAAGGCAGCGCCGCAGTGGGACTTCGCGGCAGGCTACTCGTACACGGCGGCAACGCAGTCGAACGGCATCTCGAGCTCGGCCAAGTACCACCAGGTCACGCTGTCGCAGTACTACAGCCTGTCGAAGCGCACGGGCCTGTACGCAGTCGAGGCTTACCAGCACGCAAGCGGCAACACGCTGAACAAGACTGGCGGCATCCAGGCAGCAACGACGTCGATCGGCGACGGCGTGGGCGCAGGTTCGAAGCAGAACCAGATCGCTGCTGGCGTCGGCATGATCCACCGCTTCTGATGTCGTGCGGCGCGCGAGCGCCGCTCACGGCACGCGGTACGAAACCGGCCTTCGGGCCGGTTTTCTCGTTTACGGCGCGTGCCTTTGCGTGGCGCCCCGATCACTGGTCGATCGGCGACTTCAGCGGCTGATGCTCGCCGGTCAACCCGAACACGACGAGCTGCGCCGGTTCGGTAGCGCTCGCATTGCGCGACACCATGTGGCGCGAGCCGGGCGGCTCGTACCAGCCTTCGCCGGCGCGATAACGGCGCAGCGGGCCGTCGTTCACCTGCGACAGCACTTCGCCTTTCGACACGACCGCGAACACCGAGCCGAGATGCTTGTGGGCGGCGGATGCCTGACCGGGCGCGTAGTCGACGGTCGCGACCACCGCGAGTCGGCCCGGCGCTTCGGGCACCGGCTGCTGCAGGATGGCGTGCACGTTGTCGCCGCCGTCGTGCGCCTGCGCGGCGGCCGGCAGCGCGACGCCCAGCGCGAGCGCGGCGCCGACGAGCGCGCGGCGCAACGTCATGCTCGTTTGCGTCATGGTCGGCTCCTCACTCGGGCATCTTGCGGAACGCGATCGCGAAGCGGTTCCACGAATTGATCGTGGCGATCAGCATCGACAGGTCGAACAGTTCTTCATCGGTGAAGTGCGGCCGGACGGCTTCCCACACCGAATCGGGCACGTGGCTGCCGGCGACGAGTGTCAACGCTTCGGTCCATTCGAGCGCTGCGCGTTCGCGCTCGGTGAAGAACGGCGTCTCGCGCCACGTGACGACGGTCGCGAGGCGGCGATCGGTTTCGCCGCCCTTGCGGGCATCGCTCGTGTGCATGTCGACGCAGAACGCGCAGCCGTTGATCTGCGACGCGCGCAGGCGGACGAGCTCGGCGAGCGGCTTTTCGATCGAGCACTTCCCGAGGAATTCCTCGGCGTTGCGCATCACCTTGATCGCGTTCGGGCTGGCGGTATAGAAGTTCAGGCGGGGTTGCATCACGGGTCCTCGTTCGGTTGGTGCGCACGGCGGCGCGACAGGACCCACTTTAAGCGTGCCACTGGCCCGCTTGAATGACCAATTCCGGGAAAAGTCAGGTGACCACCGGCATCGCACCGGCACCCCCGGATTTCAGCAGCACGGCGAGCCGGGCGAGCGCGGTGTCGATGCGCAGCACGTCGATTCCGCCGTATCCGAACAGCAGCCCGGCGCGTGCGCCCGCGCCGACGTGGAAGCCCGAGATTCCGTACAGCCCGATGCCTTCTGCGCGGGCCGCCCGGATCAGCGCCGCTTCGTCGAGCCCCGGTTTCAGCGGCGCGGCCACGTGGATGCCGGCGGTCGGCACGATCGCGTCGAACCAGCGCGCCAGCTCGCCATGCAGGTGCGCGAGCAGCATCTTGCGGCGCGCGTCGTAGTGCTTCTGCACGCGCCGCAGATGCCGCGCGAAATCGCCTTCGAGCATGAAGCGGGCGAGCGCCGCCTGCGTCAGCGTGCAGCTGTGCCAGCCGACGATCTGCCGCGCCTTCGCAAGCGCGCCGCGCAGCGCGCGCGGCGCGATCGCATAGCCGATCCGCAGTTCGGGAAAGATCGTTTTGGAGAACGTGCCGACGTACACGACGAGGCCGGTACGGTCGAGGCTCTTCAACGATTCCACCGGCCGGCCCTCGAAGCGGAATTCGCCGTCGTAGTCGTCTTCGACGATCACCGCGCGGCGGCGCTGCGCCCATTCGAGCAGCGCGATGCGCCGCTCGAGCGTCATCGGCATCCCGAGCGGGAACTGGTGCGACGGCGTCACGTAGACGAGCCGTGCGTCGTCGGGCAGTTGCTCGATCACGAGGCCGTGCGCGTCGACCGGCACGCCCGCCACCGTGGCGCCGAGTGACGCGAACGCCGCGCGCGCGGGCGGATAGCCGGGATTCTCGACGGCGACCACGTCGCCGGGCCGCAGCATCACGCGCGCGACGAGGTCGAGCGCCTGTTGTGCGCCCTGGGTGACCAGCACGTCGTCCCAGCCGCACGCGACCGCGCGGCTGAACCCGACGTAGCGGGCGATCGCGCCGCGCAGCTGCGCGTCGCCGGCAGGGTCGTGGTACTGGCCGGGGCCGCGCGCCTGCTGGCGCAACGCGTGATGCAGGCAGCGCCGCCACGCGTCGAACGGGAACAGCGCCTTGTCGGTCACGCCGCCGCGGAAGTCGAACGCGGGCGAGTCCTGCGGCGCCGGCATGGCGAGCGTGTCGGGCAGTTCGTCCCACAGCGCCAGTGCGCTGACGGCGGCGGGCGGCGGCGTGCCGTCGACCAGCGACGCGGCCGCCGCGGCCGCATGCGGCACGCGCGCGAGGCCGTCGGCGACGAACGTGCCGTCGCCCGCGCGCGCGGTCAGATAACCCTCGGCGACGAGGCGCTCGAACGCGTCGAGCGTCGTCTTGCGCGATACGCCGAGCTGCTTCGCGAGATCGCGGGTGGACGGCAGCCGCGCGCCGCCTTCCAGCCGCCCGTCGACGATCGCGGTGCGCAATTGCCGGAAGATTTGCCCGGTCAGGTCGTGCCGGCCTTCGATGCGGATCGCGATGTCCATTGCAGTGGTTACCTCGACGTAGCGGAATGGGGTGTCGGTCAGCATACCGGAACAGCGGCGGCAGAGCGGCGTGAGCGGATCGCGGGCGGGCCGGTGGGCGGATGAGCCATTGCGGCGCGGAGAGGCGGCGGCCGCCCTGCGGTGGATCCCTCCGGTGGATGCCTGCGGTCGATCCGATTGGACCGCCGCTCGCCGCTGCCTTAGGATCGACTCCATTACCGCGACCGGAGTGCCCTCATGCTGTCCGAAGACGAACTCGCGTTGCTCGATGCGATCCGGGCGACCGGTAGCCTGTCGCGCGCCGCCGCGCGGCTCGGCAAGGCGCCGTCGACGATCTCGCACGCGGCGCGGCAGCTCGAAACCCGCTTCGACGCGCTGTTGTTCGACCGGCGCGGCTACCGGCTGCAGCTCACGCCGGCCGGTCAGCTGCTGACCGACGAGGCGGCGCGCCTCGCGCTCGACGTCGCGCGGCTCACGCAGCGCGTGCGGCAGGTCGCGAGCGGCTGGGAGGACCGGCTGTGGATCGTCAGCGACGAGGTGCTCGAGTTCGATACGCTGCTGCCGGTCGTACGCGCGTTCGATGCGCTCGAGTCGGGCGTGTCGCTGCGCTTCACGCACGAGGTGCTCGGCGGCACGTGGGAGGCGCTGCGCGACGGCCGCGCCGATCTGGTCATCGGTGCGACCAACGAGCCGCCCGCCATCCCCGGCTTCAAATGGTTCGAACTCGGGGCGATGGAATGGGTGTTCGCGGTCGCGCCGCGCCATCCGCTCGCATCGGTGGCCGGGCCGCTCAGCCGCGATGCGATCGGCGCCCATCGCGCGGTCGTGGTCGCCGATTCGTCGCGCCGGGCCGTCGGCCGCGCGTACGGGCTGCTCGGCGGCCAGTCGCTGCTCGCGGTGCCGTCGATGCGCGCGAAGATCCTCGCGCAGCGCGACGCGCTCGGCGTCGGCTGGCTGCCGCGCCGACGCGCCGCGACGCTGCTGGCGCGCGGCGAGCTGCTCGAGAAGGAGACCGCCGATCCGCGCGAACCGAACGTGCTGTACGTCGCGTGGCGCGGCGACCGCGACGGCCGCGCGCTGCAATGGTGGCTGGAACGGCTGCGCGAGCCGCGGCTCGCGCAGCGGTTGCTCGACGGAATCGACGTGACCGGGTGAGGGCGCGGCGCGCGGCGCAAAGCGCGGCTCCATCGACTCGTTCGACGTTTTCGAACGTGTTCGTCGTGCCGCTCGTACGGCACGGCCGGGCGACGCGCGCATCCTGTGTTCACGGTCAACTCACCGGTTCACAGGAGAACATCATGCAACGTTTCGAAGGAAAGACGGTACTCGTCACGGGCGGCAACAGCGGCATCGGCCTGGCGGCCGCACGGGCATTCGCGGCCGAAGGCGCGCGCGTCGTCATCACCGGCCGCGACGAGCACACGCTCGAAGCGGCCCGCGCGACGCTCGGGCACGGCGCGCTCGCGATCCGCAACGAAGTCGGCAGCGTCGCGTCGGCGCGCGCGCTGGCCGACGCGCTCGGCGCGGCCGGCGTGCGGCTCGATGCGGTATTCGTCAACGCGGGCGTCGCCAAACTCGCGCCGTTCGCGGACACCGACGAGGCGCTGTGGGACCTCGTGTTCGGCACCAACGTGAAGGGCGCGTACTTCCAGATCCAGGCGCTCGTCCCGCTGTTGAATCGCGGCGCGTCGATCGTGATCAACGGCTCGATCAACGCGCATATCGGCATGCCGGGCTCGTCGGTGTATGCGGCGAGCAAGGCTGCGGTCAATTCGTTGGCGAAGACGCTGTCGACGGAGTTGCTGCCGAACGGCGTGCGCGTGAACGTGGTGAGCCCGGGGCCGGTCCAGACGCCGCTGTACGGCAAGCTCGGGCTCGACGCGGCGACGCTCGACGAGACCGCCGACAAGATCAAGGGGCTCGTGCCCCTCGGCCGGTTCGGCACGCCTGACGAAATCGCTTCGACCGTGCTGCATCTGAGCGCGCCCGAATCGGCGTTCATCGTGGGCGCGGAGATCATCGCGTCGGGCGGGATGGGCTTGCTCTGAGCGCGTGGCCGGCGCAGCGGCATGCGTGCCGCTGTGCCGGCCGGGCGTTCGTGTCGCTAGCGCGCAGAAGCCACGCAGTCGCCTTCGCCGGCCCGGTCGCGCGCGCCGAGCGGCGTCACCGTCAGTCCCGAGAACGTCGCAGTGCCCCGTTCGGCGAATACCGAAACACGGTCCGCGTCGGCGGGCGGGAAGACCACGTCCGTCAGCACCGTGCGGCCGCCGTTGGCAAACACTTCGACGGACCCGCGGTCGACGATGATGTCGAGTCGCAGCAAGCCGTTCTCGAGCGGCAAGGCGACGATGTGCTGGCGGCTGAAAGTGGCGGCGAAGTCCGGTGTGCCGGAGCGTGAGCGGTCGAGCGTCAGCGTGCGCGCGGCGGTGTCGTACACGATGCGCGTGCCGATCGCGCCGTCCGCCGACGCCCGCACGACGACGCCTGCGCGGGCCGCCTGCCCAGGTGCGATCGTCACATCGATGCGTTGTGCGACGCCGCGGGTGGCCGGCGGCAATGCACGCGCGGCCGAATCGACTTCCAGCGTGCCCACGTGCACCGCGGGGCGCCGGTCGGCCCATGCGGTGAATGCAGCGGCCGGCGTGACGACGAGCGTCGGCTCCCCATCGATCGCCTTGAGTGCGAGTTCGCGCGGCAACGTCATCGCGCCGCGCCACGGCGCGGTCGGCGATTTCGCCGCGTAGTCCCAGTTGCTCATCCACGCGATCGCGAGCGGGCGGCGGCCCGGCGCACCGGAAAACGTCCCGGCCGCGTAGAAGTCGGCGCCGTGATCGACCCAGCGGAATTGCGCAGGGTCGGAGCCGGCCGGCGCGACACGGTCGGGAACGAACGTGCGGCCGTCGAACTCGCCGACGAAGTACATCGCGCCGGAGCCGCCGGCAATCGACCACGGATTGACGTTGACGATCATCACCCACTTGATGTGCCGCGGATCGTCATCGACGGGTAGCGGCACGAGATCGGGCATCTCCCACAGTGCGCCGGTATGCGGCACGCCCGGCAACGTGAAGTCGCTGAGGAACGACCAATGGATCAGGTCGTCGGAACGGTAGAGCTTGACCACCTGCGCGTCCGCGACCACCGTCGTCATCAGCCAGTAGCGCCCCGGCGCGTACCACGAGACCTTCGGGTCGCGGAACGCCTTCGATTCCGGATCGAGCGTCAGTACCGGATTGTGCGCGTACGGTTGCCAGCTTGCGCCGTGGTCGAGGCTGTACGCGATCGACTGCGCCTGGGTGCCCGGCGGGTGCCCCGAACCTTCCTTGTAGACGCTCGTGTACACCGCGATCAGCGGCGTATCGCCCGGCGTGCCGAGGCCGGAAGTGTTGTGCGGGTCCGCGACGATCGAGCCGGAGAAGATTTCCTCGGTCGCGTTCGCGTGCATGGCCACCGGCTGCTCGTGCCAGTGGACGAGGTCGGTGCTGGTCGCATGGCCCCACGACATGTTGCCCCAGTCGGCGCCCAGCGGGTTGTACTGGTAGAACAGGTGATAGCGGCCGTTCTCGTAGACGAGGCCGTTGGGGTCGTTCATCCAGTTGCGTTGCGGCGTGTAATGGAACGCGGGCCGCCATTGCGGCGTGCCGTCGGCGGGCGTTGCGGTGCAGGCGGCGCTCGCCGCCTGTACGCCGGCCGAGCAGGCGAGCAGGAGTCCGGCGAGCCGGAGGAAAAAGCAGGGGAAAGTCGATGTCATGCGAGAGGCCGGGCGTCGTCGTGCGGGGCGGGAGAGAAGCGCGCACGCTGCCGGCGCCGGCTGCATGCGCGTGATGGGGAACGGAAGGCGAGGCGCACGCGCGACACGCGCGACGTGCGCCTCCGCAGCAGGCGGCGTGTGCCGCCTGAGCCCGTTACGGCCGCGTGCCGGGGCCGCCGTCGTTGTGGCCGGCGCCCGTCGCCGGCAGATTCGACGGAATCTCGCCGTATCCGCCGAGGCCGCCGCGGCCGTAGCTGCGGTCGACCGCCGTCGACGTGCCGTTGATGTTCACCTTCACGGTCGGCGCGAGCGTGCCGCCGCGGCGCGGGCCGATCGCGTCGATGAACGACTCGACGAGCCCGCCCGGCATCACGTAGTGCGAATACGACTGGAATTCGCGCGGATTCTGATTCGGGTCCTGCGCATACGGGGCGCCGGCCGGTGCGGAGAAGTCGGTCGGGTTGCCGAGCACGAGGCCGCTGCCGCCGTTCAGCGGCTGGAAGTCGCTGCGGATGCCGTTGCCGACGAAGCCGTAGACGCCGTCGGGGCCGTCGACGCCCGCGGCCATCGTGGTGCGGTGGCTGATCGTGAACAGGTAGTACTTGCCGTCCTTCAGATAGATCTGCGGGCGCTCCGTCTGGTCGTCGACGCAGTTCGCCGACAGGATCGGCGGCAGGAACTTCCACTCGGTGAGTTGCGGGTCGGTGGCCACCGCAAGACCGACGTTGGCCTTTTGATACACTGCGCCCGCGTTCATCACGGCGTTGAGGTCCTCACGGTACGGATCGTTCGGCGCGTAGCCGAGATCGGCTTCCGTGCAGGTGCGTGCGCCGCGGGGGCCGCCGGTATTGCCTTCGAACACCATGTAGGTCTTGCCGGGGTGTGCGGGATCGGTGAACACGAACGGGTCGCGGAACGAGAAGTAGGTGTTCTGCTGGCCGGTCTGGTAGTAGTTGCCGTCGGGCTGCAGCAGCGCCTTGTGGTCGTCGAAGCCGGTGAACCACACATGCTTGTCGTCGGCATGGATATGGCCGTCGGCACGCGTGATGATCGCCTGCGGCGGCGTGATGTCGGCGCCGCCCGGTGCCGAGCGGTTGAACGACGTCGCGGTGTAGTACAGGCTGACGTTGTCGCCATGCGTGAGGCGCGCGGAGCCCGACCATTCGGCGTTGTTGGTCATCGGCGACGTGCCGAACACCTTCACGCTCGCCCCGTCCGGGAACAGATGCCCGCCCCAGATCCAGCCGCCGTTCGCCGGCCGCAGCGCTGCCGGCACGCCCGCGCGGCGATAGAAGAAGCCGATGCGCGCATGCACGTGGCGGTCGTCGAAGGTATAGCCGGCGTGCGGGTCGGCGGTCAGCGAGAAGATGACTTCCCAGCCCTTGTAGCTGAGCTGGTTCGCGCGCAGGTCCGCCAGCGGCCAGGTGTCCCACACCCAGACGTCCGAATTGATCAGCGGGAAATCCTGCGGGATGGCGGGCATCGTCAACGCCTGCGGCAGCGAGTTCCGGTCGGCGCCGGACGTGTGCGACTGTGCGACGATCTGACGGATGTCCGCACGGGTCCAGCGCATCGTGAAGTTGCTCTCGGGGTCATGCGCCTGCTGGGTATGAGGCGTGGGCGCGGGTGCGCCGGAGGTCTGCGCTTGCGCAGCGCCCGCGAAGGCGGCCAGTGCGGCGCCGGCGAACAGCAAACGTTTGGCCGCGGTCGCGCGGCAAAAGGGAAAGCGTGTCATGGCGGTGAGTTGTCCCGTTGACGGTAAAGGTGAACGAATGACGGCGGCATCGATGTCCAAACCGGTTTGGATACTATTTCAAACCGGTTTGGTCGTCAAAAGATAATTTTTTGACGGTATTAATTGCTGTCCGGAAATAATTGCCGCGCCGCTGGTGGGGCGCGACTCGAGCGAGGAGCAACGTGAAGGTGAATCTGAAGGCGCTGTCGGATGCGCTCGGGCTGTCGCGCACGACGGTCAGCCGTGCGCTGAACGGCTATGACGACGTGAGCGAGGCGACCCGCGAGCGTGTGATGAGGGCTGCGCGCGAACTCGGCTATGTGGCCGACCCGACCGCACGCCGGCTCGCGACGGGGCGGGCCGACACCATCGGCATCGTTTATCCGTTCGGCGCGGGCGATCTGGGCGACCCGCGTTTCGGCGAAGTGGTGGCGGGCGTGACCGAGCGGCTCGCGGAACGCAATCTCGATTTCATCATCGCGGCCGCGCGGCCGAACGCGGAACTGGACACCTATCGGCGCCTCGTCGAAGGCAAACTGGTCGACGGCTTGATCGTTGCGCGCACGCTGGTCGACGATCCGCGGCTCGCTTACCTGCGGTCGAGCGCGTTTCCGTACGTCGCCTACGGCCGCACCCGCGCCAGCGAGCCCTATGCGTGGTTCGATTTCGACAACGAGGCGGGCGCGCGCGACGCCGTGCGGCGGCTCATCGGCCTCGGTCATCGCCGCATCGCGATGATCAGCGCGCCGCTGGCGCTCAATTTCGCGATGCAGCGCCGTGCCGGTTATCTCGCGGCGCTGCGCGAGGCGGGCATCGAGCCGGATCCGGTATGGCAAATCGAATGCGCGTTTACGCGCGACGGCGGACGCGAAGGCGTCGAGGCGCTTCTCGCCGCATCCGAACCGCCGACGGCGCTGCTCGTCGACAACAACATCGCCGGCTGCGGGGCGTTTCGCGCGCTGGTCGAACGCGGCCTGCGCCTCGGCCACGACATGTCGTTGATCGTCTACGACGGCGTGCCGCCCGATGTCGCGCTTCCGCATCGCGTGACCGCGGTGGTGCAGCCGACCGGCCATACGACCGGGCGTGCGCTTGCCGAGTTGATGCTCGGGCTGCTTGCCGATGGCGTGCACGGGCAGCGGCTGGAGCACCCGGTGCTCGAGATCGGCGACACCGACGGGCCGCCGCCAGGCTGAGCGGTGCGGCGACGCGGCGGTGCGAGGCGAGGGCGAGCCGCCGGTCGTCGGCCCGGTGGAGTTCGCCAGCTCCACAAAAGCCATGACGTCGACAGGGTGTAGTCGACGCGACTAGACGACCGGTCTAATTCGCGACTATCATCCCGTCTCGACAGTGCAACGAGACAGCCGCCATACAGGCCTGTGCGCCGAAGTCCTGTCGATCTGGGCGGAACTTCCGTCTTTTTTATGCCTTTCAACTAGACGACTGGTCTAATAGCCAGGCAAACATATTCTGCGTGGACGGGCACGTTGCCGCGCGGCGACGGCCTAACCGGCAGGCGCCAAGTCGTCGCCGGCAGCGACAAGCGGCACGCGCCATGCGCGACATCGACCGCCGCCGCGACGCGGCCCGATCCACCCGATTCGAAGGAGTATCCGATCATGAAGATTCTGGTTGTCCTGACCTCGCACGACACGCTCGGCGACACCGGCAAGAAAACCGGCTTCTGGCTCGAGGAGCTGGCCGCGCCGTACTACGCGTTCAAGGATGCGGGCGTCGAGCTGACGCTCGCGTCGCCGAAGGGCGGCCAGCCGCCGCTCGACCCGAAGAGCAGCGATCCGTCCGCGCAGACGGACGCGACGCGCCGCTTCGACGCCGATCCGGCCGCCAAGGCCGAACTGGCGGCCACGCGCAAGCTGACCGACGTGTCGGTCGACGACTACGACGCGGTGTTCTACCCGGGCGGCCACGGCCCGCTGTGGGATCTCGCCGAGGATCTGCATTCGATCGGCCTGATCGAGCGCGCCCTGTCGGCCGGCAAACCGGTCGCGGCCGTCTGCCACGCGCCGGGCGTGTTGCGCCACGTGAAGGACCCGGCCACCGGCGAGTCGGTCGTGCGCGGCAAGCGCGTGACCGGCTTCACCAACAGCGAGGAAGCGGCCGTCGAGCTGACGGAAGTGGTGCCGTTCCTCGTCGAGGACATGCTGAAGACCAACGGCGCGCAGTTCGAGCGCAGCGCCGACTGGGCGCCGCACGTCGTCACCGACGGGCTGCTGATCACCGGGCAGAACCCCGCGTCGTCGGCGCCCGCGGCCGAGGCGCTGCTCGCGAAGCTCGGCCGCCAGTAAGCGCGTACCCGGCGCGGCGATTGTCGCGCCGGCTCAATTTGCGCCGGCGCGCTTGGTTCGCGCGCCGGTCGCCCCAAAACGTTCCGCCGTGCGCCTCGCACGGCGGCTCACCCCGTCGTTTTGCCTGACCAACACAAAGGAGTGGTGGATGTCTGCCCTGTTCGAACCGTTCAAACTCAAGGATGTCACGCTGCGCAACCGTATTGCGGTGCCGCCGATGTGCCAGTACGTCGCCGAGGAAGGCGTCGTGAACGACTGGCATCACGTTCATCTGGCCGGCATCGCGCGCGGCGGCGCCGGTCTCGTGATCGCGGAAGCGACGGCCGTGGCGCCGGAAGGCCGCATCACGCCGGGATGCGCCGGGTTGTGGACCGATGCGCAGGCCGAAGCATTCGCGCCGTCGGTCGCGGCGATCAAGGCGGCCGGCGCGGTTCCCGGCATCCAGATCGCGCATGCGGGCCGCAAGGCGAGCGCGAACCGTCCGTGGGAAGGCGACGACCACATCGCGGAAGGCGAGCCGCGCGGCTGGCAGACCATCGCGCCGTCGGCGATCCCGTTCGGCGCGCATTTGCCGAAGATGCCGCGCGCGATGACGCACGACGACATCGCGCGCGTGCAGGCCGATTTCGTCGCGTCGGCGCAGCGCGCCCGCGACCTCGGCTTCGAATGGCTCGAACTGCATTTCGCGCACGGCTATCTCGGCCAGAGCTTCTTCTCGGTTCACTCGAACCAGCGCGACGACGAGTACGGCGGTTCGGCCGAAAACCGCGGCCGCTTCCTCGTCGACACGCTGAAAGCCGTCCGCCGGGTATGGCCCGAGCATCTGCCGCTGACCGCGCGTCTCGGCGTGATCGAATACGACGGCCGCGATGAAGAGACGCTCGCCGAATCGATCGCGCTCGTGCAGCGGATGAAGCAGGAAGGGCTCGACATGCTGAGCGTGTCGGTCGGCTTCTCGACGCCGGATGCGCAGATTCCGTGGGGGCCGGCGTTCCTCGCGCCGATCGCGCAACGCGTGCGCCGCGAGACCGGCCTGCCGGTGTCGTCCGCGTGGGGCATCGACACGCCGCAGCTCGCGAATCGCGTCGTGGCCGAGCAGCAGCTCGACCTCGTGATGGTCGGCCGCGCCCATCTGGCCGATCCGCACTGGCCGTACTATGCGGCCAAGCAGCTCGGCGTCGAGCGTCCGTCGTGGACGCTGCCCGCGCCGTACGCGCATTGGCTCGAACGCTACCGCGTCGCCGACAAGGTGGCCTGAGCCAGAGCGCGAGCACGCGCCGTGCATTTGACAATGCTTGGCAAGGCGCGTGCCTCGCGTCGCGACATCGATGGATAGAATGGCGGTTCGTGCAGGCATGCGGCCTGCGCGAACCGCCATTCCTACTTTCCGAGGTGCCATGACCGCACAGGTCCCGCCGTCAAACGACATCGCCGCGCGGCCGCGCGCACAGCAGATCGCCCGCGTCGTGCTGTATGCGGCGCTGCTGGTGCTCGCGTTGTGGGTGATCCGCGATTTTCTTCCCGCCATCGCGTGGGCCTGCGTGATCGCGATCGCGCTGTGGCCGCTGTTGAAGCGCTTCGAATCGAACCGCTGGTTTCGCGACCGGCCGACGCTGATCGCGACCGTCGTCACCGCGGGCGTTTCGCTGCTGGTCGTGCTGCCGGTCGCGATCGCGCTCGGCCAGGCGATTGCGCAGGCGCACGACCTGCGCATCTGGCTGCACTCGATCCAGGACAACGGCATCGCGCTGCCCGACGTGGTGAGCCGCTTGCCCTACGGCTCCACGCAGATCGCCGACTGGTGGCAGGCCAATCTCGGTCACCCGCTGCACGCGGGCACGGCGATGCATGGCGCGAACGGCGAGAAGGTCATCGCGTTCGGGCGGCAATTCGGCACGAAGCTCGCACACGCGCTGTTCGAATTCGGCTTCATGCTGGTCACGCTGTTCGTCATCATGCGCGCCGGCCACCAGCTGTCGGGCGCGTTGCTGCTGGGCGCGCGGCGTGCGTTCGGACGCGGCGGCGCCGCGCTGATCGAGCGGATGGTCGCGGCCGTGTACGGCACCGTGACGGGGCTCGTCGTCGTCGGGCTCGGCGAAGGCGCGATTCTCGGCGTCGCGTACGCGCTGGCCGGGCTGCCGCATGCGGCGCTGCTCGGCTTCGTGACGGCCGTGGCGGCGATGCTGCCGTTTTGCGCGCCGATCGTGTTCTGCGGCTCCGCGCTGTGGTTGTTCGTGCAGGGCGCGACGGCATGGGCGATCGTCGTGCTGGCGCTCGGCATCGTCGTCGTGTTCGTCGCCGAGCATTTCGTGCGGCCGGTGCTGATCGGCAACTCGACGCGGCTACCGTTCCTGCTGGTGCTGTTCGGCATCCTCGGCGGCGCCGAGACGTTCGGGCTGATCGGACTGTTCGTCGGCCCCGCGCTGATGACCGTGCTGACGATGCTGTGGTCCGAGTGGGTCGCATGACGATGGACGCGCCGGCCGGCGCGTCGGCGCGCTGCGCTCGCGCGGGCGCATGTGCAGGCCGCGTGGCGGCGCAACGATGCATGACGATTCGCTCGCGTGCCGTGCGGCGTCGGCCGGCGCGCCGGCCACCTGTCTGTAGATTTCTTTTCGATCCGGACCCAAAGGTCGAGTAGCATGGGGCTTTCGATCACGCCGGCATGGCGCAGCAGGTTTCCCCGAGCATGCGATTGATTCCGTTGTCCCGTCCCGCCGCGACGCTGTCCCTGGCCGCCAGTTGCCTGATGCTGCATGGCTGCGCGTGGTTCGACTCGTGGCTGCCGTTCTCGTATTCACGCACGCCGTTGCCGCGCGCCGCATCGCGGCACGGCGCGACCCGCGCCGACGTCGTGCGCGCTGCCGGCAACCCGCGCAGCGTGTGGATGGTCCGCAACGGCAGCGGCGTCTGCTACAACTACTTCATCGAACACGGCAACGAACACCGGCCTTATTTCGTCGTGTTCGACAAGGCCGGCGCGGTCACGCGATCCGGCTTCGACACCTGCATGGATGCCGACCGCAAGGGCATGCTCCAGTCGCACAAGGCCGCCGCGCGCTAGTACGACGGCAAGGCAGACGGCAAGGCGCAAGGCCCGCCGTCGTGCGCTGTCACACTGCCGTCACGCGATCGTGTCTACCACGCCGCCGTCGACGCGCAACGCGGCGCCCGTCGTCGCCGACGCCTGCGGCGAGCAAACGTACACAACCAGATTCGCGACTTCCTCTGTGGTCGCCGGCCGCTGAATGATCGAGCTGGCGCGCTGGCTGCGCACGAAATCGACCGCGACGTCGTCGATGCTGCGGCCGGTTTCGTCGGCGGTCTGCTTCAGCAACGCGCGCACGCCTTCCGACATCGTCGGGCCGGGCAGCACCGAATTGACCGTCACGTTGGTGCCGGCCGCGAGCTTCGCGAGCCCGCGCGCGATCGCCAGCTGCGCGGTTTTCGTGAAGCCGTAATGAATCATGTCGACCGGAATGTTCAAGCCCGATTCCGACGAAATGAACACGATGCGCCCCGTGTTGCGCGCGAGCATCCCCTTCAGGTAGTGCCGCGCGAGGCGCACGCCCGACATCACGTTCATCTCGAAGTAGTGCGACCACTCGTCGTCCGCGATGTCGAAGAAGGGCTTCAGCCCGTAGATGCCGGCATTGTTGACGAGGATGTCGGCGTCCGGCGTGTGCTGCGTGACACGTGCGACGCCTGCGGCGTCGGACAGATCGGCGGCGACGCCGTCGAATTGCGCGCCGGGCACCGTGGCGCGCAACTGCGCGAGGGCGGCTTCGACCGACTCGTCGCTGCGCCCGTTGACGATCACGCGCGCGCCCGCACGTGCGAGCCCCTCGGCGATTGCCAGCCCGATGCCGGCGGTGGAAGCGGTGACGACCGCGGTCTTGCCTGTCAGATCGATGTGCATGAGCGTACCGGTGAAAGAAGGAAGGGAGCCGCCGCGTGCGCCGCGGCGGGTGGAACCCAAAGCTTAGGCGATTCGGCGGCAACGCGTCCGTTCGCTGTTGCGTCGCGCCGCGCAGTCTTGTACGGTGTGCGTTTGCCGTCCGAACCGGGAGCCTGTCGCGTGAGCCGTTCCGCCCGTCCTGCCGCCGTGCCGTCGCCGTTCTGGCGCGACACCGCATTGCCGTTCATCGAGGCGCGCAGCGTCGACGACGGCCGGTCGATCTGCTATGCGAAGCACACGCACGACACGTTTTCGCTCGGCGCGATCGTCGGCGGCACGAGCACCTATCTGAACGGCGCGCGCAAGGAACACGTGGGGCGCGGCGTGCTCGTGATCGTCGATCCCGAGCAGGTGCATGCGTGCAATCCCGACGGCGCCGATCCGTGGGCATACCGGATGGTCTACGTGGACGTGCCGTGGCTCGCGCGTCTGCAGCATTCGCTGGGACGCAGCCCGAACTGCGATTTCCACGGCTTCGCCGCGAAGGCGACGCAGCGGCGCGACCTGTTCGCGCAGTTCGGCGGCTTCTATCGCACGCTGGTCGCGGCCGAGGTCGATCCGCTCGGCAAGGAAAGCGCGGCGGTCGAGTTCTTCACCGCGCTGCATCGCGCGCTCGACCGCGCGTTGCCGGCCGGTCGCCGGCCGGGCGCCGACAACGCCAAGCTCGCGCGCGCGGCCGACTACATCGCCGCGCATTGCCGTCAGGCCGTCACGCTCGATGCGATCTGCGCGGCCGCCGGCCTGTCGCCGTCCTATCTGATCCGCGCGTTCAACGCCCGTTACGGGATGACGCCGCACGCATTCCTGATCGACCGGCGCGTGCAGTACGGCCGCGCGGAGCTGCGGCGCGGCCGGTCGATCGCCGACGTCGCGCTCGATGCCGGCTTCGCGGATCAGGCGCATTTCCAGCGCGCGTTCCGCCGCATCGCGGCCGCGACGCCGGGCCAGTATCGAAGCGCGGCGAGTTGAGGCGCGTGCTGCGGCACTCGTCGTCGACGGGCGGCCGCGCCCGCCGCACCCGCCGCGACGGCATGCAACGAAGCGCTGCCGCTACACGTCGAGCAGATACAGCGCGCTGCCGGCGAGCAGCAGCGCCATCGCACGGTTGAACAGCCGCATCCGGCGCGCGTTCGCGAGCCGTTCCCGCAGCGCGGCGCCCGCATACGCCCAGCATGCGATCGACGCAAAACAGATCACCAGATACAGCGCCGCGAACTGCCACACCTGTGCGCGGTCGCCGTCGGCCGCATAGGCGCCCATCGCCGCCACACAGGCGAGCCACGCCTTCGGGTTGAGCCACTGCATCGCGGCGCCTGCGGCCGCCGACGGGCCAGCCGCGTCCGCTGCATGCGGGTCGGCCGGCAGCCGGCCGTCGTCGAGCGCGAGCCGCAACGCGAGGTAAAGCAGGAACGCGATACCCGACCACTGGATCGCCGTGGTCAGCATCGGCCAGCGCGCGAGCGCGGCGTGCATGCCGAGGCCGATCAGCAGGAACAGCGCGACGAAACCGAGCGTCGCGCCGGCCGCATAGCGCAGGCTCGCGCCAAGACCGTGGCGTGCGCCCGCGCTGAGCGCGACGATGTTGACGGGACCGGGTGTGATCGACGACGCCAGCGCGAACGCGGCCATCGAAACCAGCATGCTCATCAGGTGTCTCCATGCGACAGGTTGAAAGTCGCATCGAGACTACGGGCGCCGCGTCGGCCCGTATTGAAGAAAACTGCCCTCGGCGCGCGGACCGTCAGCGCAGCGCGCGCGATGCCTGCGCCAGCACGGGCGGCCCGTCGGCCTCGACACCGCGCGCGGGAGCGCGGCCGTCCGCATGTATCGCCACGGAGAAGCCGAACGTGTTGACGCCGCCCGAGCAGGTGACGAACACGCCGCCGCCGTGCATCTCCGCGACGGCCTTGACGATCGACAGCCCGAGCCCGTGGTTCTCCTTGCTGTTCGCGCGCGCTTCCTCGAGCCGGTAGAAACGCTCGAACACGTGCGCGCGCTGCTCGCGGTCGATCGGCTCGCCGGGGTTCGCGACCGACACGTCGACGAGCGTGTCGCGGCGCGCGATCGTGACGGTCAGCGTCGCACCGGGCGCCGAATGCTGGATCGCGTTGATCAGCAGGTTCGTCATCGCGCGGCGGAACAGCGACGGATCGACGGCCGCGCGCGCATCGCCGTGCAGCTGCACGCGCAATTGCGCCTCGTCGAGCGGAATTTCGAGGAAGTCGAGCATGCGCCGCACTTCGTCGGCGAGCGACACGTGCTTCAGGTCGGTCGCGCGTTCGCCGCGATCGCTGCGCGACAGGAACAGCATGTCGTTGATGATCACGCGCAGCCGTTCGAACTCTTCGAGGTTCGACTGCAGCGTCTGGCGCATCCGGTCGACCGAGCGGTCGCGGCTCGTCAGCGCGACCTGGGTCTGGCCGATCAGGATGCTGATCGGCGTGCGCAGCTCGTGCGCGACGTCCGCGTTGAACGCTTCGAGCCGCGCGTAGGTCTGCTGGATGCGTTCCAGCGCGCCGTTGAACGACGCGGCTAGCTCGCGCAGCTCGGTCGGCAGCGCGTCGGTGTGCAGCCGCTGGCGGCGGTTCGTCGCGCTCACGCTCGCCGCGTCCTGCGACAGCCGGTCGAGCGGCGCGAGCCCGAAGCGCGCGACCGCGCGGCCCAGCAGCAGCGTGACGGCGCTGGCGATCGCGATCAGCGCCGCGAGCGTCCACGCGAAGCGGCGCAGCATCCGCTGCGTGCGTTCGCACGACGACGCGACGATCAGCTTCAGGTCCGGGCGCTCGCCGCTGCCGGCGATCGGGATGGTCTTCGTCATCACGTCGTAGCTGCTGTGGTTCAGCGCGTACTGCTGGAACGCGCCGAGCGGCGAGCCGACGGGCACGCCGTCGACCGGGCGGCCGAAGCGGAAGTCGGCGTCGGGGCTGTCGATCTGGTAGCGCGTCGATCCGTCGGGCGGTTCGAGGTCGGCGAGCTTGTCCTGCATCAGCCGGCCGCGCATCGCCGTGGTCGCATGCGACACGATCATCTGCGCGACCTTCGCGCGCGTGTCGATCGTCGCGCGCAGCTCGGCGAACAGCTGGCGTTCCATCACCGCGAACAGCCCGCAGCCGACCAGCGAGAACACGAGCAGCGACACGATGCCGAACATCGCCGCCAGCCGCAGCGTGATCGAGCGCTTCATGCGTGCCTCTCGCTGTCGCCGTCGTCGCGCGCCTCGAGCACGTAGCCCATGCCGCGGATCGTATGCAGCAGCTTGTCCGCGAACGGGCCGTCGAGCTTCGCGCGCAGCCGCTTGATCGCCGTCTCGACGACGTTCGCGTTGCTGTCGAAGTTCACGTCCCACACCAGCTCGGCGATGGTCGTCTTCGACAGCACGTCGCCGCTGCGCCGCGCGAGCACGCCGAGCAGCTGGAATTCCTGGGCGGTCAGGTCCAGGCGCGTGCCGTCGCGCGTCGCGCGGCGGCCGATCAGGTCGACGCGCAGATCGCCGATCGAGATCAGCGTCGATTCCTGCACGCGCGCGCGGCGCGTGAGCGCGCGCAGCCGTTCGATCAGCTCGAGGAACGAGAACGGCTTGGTCAGATAGTCGTCGGCGCCGCCGCGCAGCCCGCGCACGCGATCGTCGACGCGGTCGCGGGCGGTCAGCATGATCACGGGCGTCTGCTTCTGCCCGCGCAACGCGCGCAGCACGCCGAAGCCGTCGAGCTTCGGCAGCATCACGTCGAGCACGACCACGTCGTAGTCGAACTCCACGGCCTTCCACGCGCCGTCTTCGCCGTCGAGCGCGGTGTCGACGACCCAGCCTTCCTCGGTCAGGCCGCTCTTCAGGTATTCGACGACCTTCGGTTCGTCTTCGACGATCAGGACTTTCATGGACAGGTTCGCGTAACGGATTGAGGGCCGGCGTGCGGGCCGGGCTGCGGGAACGGCTGCACGGCCGCGGTGCCGGGCCGCGACGGCGGCGCGATGCGTGCGATTTCGGTCGCGCTCGGTGCCGCGATGCTGCATGGCTAGCCGCTGCAACGACCGTGCGGCGGCGCCTTGCGCGCGCGTGCCGCGAGCCGCAAATCGACGCGCGGACTTCGAATGATAGGTGACGGCGCGCAACGCGTTACTGGCGCGAAACTGGCGGAATTGTCAGGATCGCGCGCGGCGGCGTGCGCCGATTCGTCGGGTTCGTCGCACCGAATGCGCGCCGCTCAGATCTGCTCCATGCCGACCCGCGCGAGCGCCGCCAGATCGACGACTTCGATCTGGTTGTAGGCGAGCCGCAGCACGCCGCGTTTTTCGAGCTGCTGCAACGCCTGGTTGATCCGCTGCCGCGACACGCCGACGAGCATCCCCAGTTCCTCCTGCGAAATCGCGAGCGACGGGCCGGTGTCCGGGTACAGCGCGGCGTTGAACAGCTGGGCAAGCGACTGCGCGACCCGCGCGTCGACGTCGAGCAGCCGGCTGTTCTGGATCGACGCGATGAACTCGCCCATCCGGTTGTTCAGCTGATGAATGACGAAGCGCGTGAACGGCAGGCTGGTGTCGAGCAGCGCGTGGAACGTGTCGACCGGCACCATCAGCACGGTCGAGCGCTGGACCGCGACGACCTCGTACTTGCGCAGCTCGCGCTTGATCACGCTGCCTTCGCCGAACCAGCCGCCCGACGGCACGCCGGAGAACGTGCAGCCGCGCCCCGAGGCGTTGAAGATCGCCAGCTTCAGCAACCCGCGATGCACGCCGATCCAGTACTCGGACGGCGCGAGCCGCTGCGCGATCACGTCGCCGGCCTCGTGCCGCTCGGCGTGCGACTGCGCGAGCACGAGCGCCTGGTGCTCGGGCGCCAGCGCGCGGAACCATGCACACTGGCCGAACATCGTGGCGAGGTCGGGGAG
>NZ_PQMX01000057.1:0-40026 GCF_004368385.1 Burkholderia sp. B10
ATCGTCGGCGGCGTGGGCGGGGCCGGCGGCGGGGGCGCGAGCACGGCCGGCGCCAGCGGCGCGGGCGTCAACCTGGCGAGCGGGTTCACCGTGCTGACCAACGTCGGCACGATCACCGGCGGCGCCGGCAATGGCGGGGCCGCGGGAGCCGGCATCATCGTGAACGGCACCAGTGTCATCGTCAACGGCGGCACGATCGCGGGCGGCTTGTACGCCGACGGCGTGACGCGGGCCGCAGCGATCCAGTTCAACGGCACGAACAACACGCTGCAGTTGGTCACCGGGTCCAACATCGTCGGTGACATCGAGGTGTCGGCGGGGGCGGCGACCAAGATCACCGCGGGCTCCGCGGGGCTCACGCTGTCCAACCAGATCACGCTCGGCGATGTGGCATCCCGCGTGACCTTCGATTCGACCACGACCAACCTCGTGGTGTCGGGCGTGGTATCCGGGGCCGGCGGCGTGGCCGTGAGCGGGAGCCGAACGATCACGCTCACGGGCGAGAACACCTATACCGGCGGCACCACGATCAACGCCGGCACGTTGCAGATTGGCAATGGAGGGACCACCGGCTCCGTCGCCGGCGACATCGTCAACAACGGCACGTTGGTGTTCAACCGCAGCGACACGGTCGCGTATGGCGGCACCATCAGCGGCACGGGCAGCATCGTACAGGCGGGCAGCGGCACGCTCGCGATCTCCGGCGCCGCAGGCTATGCGGGCAGCACCAACATCAACGCCGGCACGCTCGCGCTGATCGGCGCGGGCAGCATTGCGGGGTCCAGCGGCGTCGTCAACAACGGCACGTTCGATATTTCGGCGACGACCTCCGGGGCCGCGATCAATGCGCTCACCGGCTCGGGCACGGTCGCGCTCGGCGGCCAGACGCTGACGCTGGCCAACGCGGCCGGGACGTTCGGCGGAACCATCGGCGGCACGGGCGGGCTGACGGTGGCGGGCGGCACGCAGACGCTGTCAGGCGCCAATGGCTACGCCGGTGCAACGTCGATCAACGCCGGCACGCTGGCGTTGAGCGGGGCGGGCAGCGTTGCGGCATCGAGCGGGATCGTCAACGACGGCACCTTCGACATCTCGGCGACGACTTCCGGCGCCACGATCAATGCGCTCACCGGCTCAGGCACGGTCGCGCTCGGTGGCCAGACACTGACGCTGGCCAATGCGGCCGGCACGTTCGGC
Organism: Burkholderia sp. B10; assembly: GCF_004368385.1. Taxonomy (NCBI): domain Bacteria; kingdom Pseudomonadati; phylum Pseudomonadota; class Betaproteobacteria; order Burkholderiales; family Burkholderiaceae; genus Burkholderia; species Burkholderia sp. B10. The sequence goes on from NZ_PQMX01000057.1 coordinate 1,198, forward strand.
GGCGCCATCGGCGGCAGCGGCGGGCTGACGATTGCGGGCGGGACGCAGACGCTGTCGGGTACCAACGTCTACACCGGTGCAACTTCGATCAATGCCGGCACGCTGGCGTTGAGCGGATCGGGCAGCGTCGCTGTGTCCGGCGGCGTCGTCAACAACGGCACGTTCGATATTTCGGCGACGACCTCCGGGGCCGCGATCAATGCACTCACCGGCACGGGCGCCGTTGCGCTCGGCGCTCGCACGCTGACGCTCACGAATGCGGTCGGCACGTTCGGCGGCGCCATCAACGGCAGCGGCGGACTGACGGTCGCGGGCGGTACGCAGACGCTGTCGGGCGCCAACGGCTACACCGGTGCAACGTCGATCAATGCCGGCACGCTGGCGTTGACCGGCTCGGGCAGCCTTGCGGCGTCCAGCGGCATCGTCAACAACGGTACGTTCGATATTTCGACGACGACCTCCGGGGCCGCGATCAATGCGCTCACCGGCACGGGTACGGTCGCGCTCGGCGGCCGGACGCTGACGCTCGCCAATGCGGCCGGCACGTTCGGCGGCGCCATCAACGGCACGGGCGGGTTGACGGTCACGGGCGGCACGCAGACCTTGTCGGGTGCCAATGGCTACACCGGTGCAACCTCGATCAATGCCGGCACGCTGGCGTTGACCGGTTCGGGCAGCCTCGCGGCATCGAGCGGGATCGTCAACGACGGTACGTTCGACATCTCCGGCACCACCTCCGGGGCCGCGATCAATGCGCTTACCGGTACGGGCGCCGTTGCGCTCGGCAGCCGCACGCTGACGCTCGCGAACGCGGCTGGCACGTTCGGTGGAACCATCAACGGCAGCGGCGGACTGACGATCGCGGGCGGCACGCAGACGCTATCGGGTGCCAACGGCTACACCGGTGCGACGTCGATCAATGTCGGCACGCTGGCGTTGACCGGGTCGGGTAGCCTTGTGGCGTCCAGCGGCGTCGTCAACAACGGTACGTTCGATATTTCGGCGACGACCTTCGGCGCCACGATCAATGCGCTCACCGGCACGGGTACCGTTTCGCTCGGCGCTCGCACGCTGACGCTCGCCAATGCGGCCGGCACGTTCGGCGGGACCGTCAACGGCACGGGCGGGCTGACGGTCGCGGGCGGTACGCAAACGCTGTCCGGCGTGAACACCTACACCGGGGCGACGATGGTCGACGCGGGCACGCTCGCGTTGTCCGGCGCCGGCCAGCTCGCGTCGTCCACGTCGGTCACGCTCGCCGGCTCGACGGCCGCGCTCGACCTGTCCGCGGCCGGCAGCCAGACGGTCGCGCATCTGTCCGGCGTGACGGGCAGTCGCGTGGTGCTCGGCGGCAGCGCGCTCACGCTGTCCGACGACTCGTCGCAGACCTTCGGCGGCAGCCTCGTCGGCACCGGCGGCCTCGTCAAACAAGGCGCGGGCACGCTGACGCTGAACGGCGTCAGCACCGCGTTCTCCGGGACGACGACGGTGGCGGGCGGCACGGTGGCCGTCGGCGACGCGGCGAATGCCGGTGCGGTGCTGGGCGGCAATGTCGTGGTGAATGCACTCGGCACGTTGCGCGGCCACGGCACGGTAGCGGGCGACGTCAGCAGCAGTGGCGTCGTGGCGCCGGGCGGCTCGATCGGAACGCTGTCCGTCGGCGGCAACTATGCGCAGGCGGCGAGCGGCACGCTGTCGATCGAGGTCAGCCCCACCGAAGCGTCGCAGCTGCGCGTAGGCGGCGCGGCGACGCTCGGCGGTTCGTTGGCCGTCCTGTTCGATCCCGGCACCTATACCGCGCGCCGCTACACGGTGCTCAGCGCGGCCAACGGCGTGACCGGCCGTTTCGCGAACATCGGCGCGACCACGGCCGGCGCGAATCTCGGCGCGTTGCAGCCGTCGGTGGACTACGGCGCGAACGCGGTCGACCTGCTGCTCGCGGAGCCGGGCGGCCCTGGCACGCCGACCGGCCCGACGATCATCGCGCCGACCAAGACGTCGATCTACACGGCGCTCGGCACGACCGCATTGCTGCAGGCGCAGGACGCCAGCTCGACGTTGCTCGGCCGTCTCGCCGGCCCACAGGACGACCCGGCGGGCTCCCGCAACGTATGGGCCGTCGCCAGCGGTTCGAGCACCAAGGTCGGCGGCACGGGCGGCGCGCCGGGCTTCCTGACGCACGCGTACGGATTCCTGGCTGGCGCGCAGGGACGGCTCGGCGGCGCCACGGTCGGTGGGGCCGGCGGCTACATGCACACCACGCTCGGCGAAGACACGACCGGTGCATCGGGCACCATCGACACGCTGCGCGTCGCGCTGTACGGCGCGCAGCCGGTCGGTGCCGTCAACCTGTCGGCCACGCTTGGCTACGGGCTCGATTTCCTGTCGCAGAAGCGGCCGTTCGGCAGCGCGGGTACGGCCGAAGGCGACCATCTCGGCCACGAGTTCACCGCGGCGACGCAGGCGAGCCTGCCGATGGAGGCGGGCGGTTTGCGCTTCACGCCGCACGTCGGGCTGCGGTATGCGTACGTGCGCGGCAGCGGCTTCGGCGAGAACGGCGCGAACGGGCAGAACCTGAACGTCGGCCCCGACAACGCGCGCAGCCTTCAGCCTTATGTGGGCGTGTCGCTCGACAAGGCGTTCGGCGATGCCATGCGGTCGCTCGACGTGCAGCTTCGCGTCGGCTATGCGCACGAGGTGCTGCGCGGCAGCCGCGTCGTCCAGGTGCAGAGCCAGGACGGCACCGTGTTCGCCGCGCCGGGCACCGACCTGCCGCGTTCGTTCCTGACCACGGGCGCCAGCGTCACGCTGCAGGCCGCGAAGACGACCACCGTATCGCTCGGGTTCGATGCGACGATCGACACGAGTCATGTGTCGGCGCAGTCCGCGTATGTGCGGGTGAATCACCGGTTCTGATGTCGTTGTCCAAGGGAACGGGGGCGGCCGCTCGCGTGACGGCAATCGACGAACTGCTGTCACGCGACGGGCGGACGTTGTCGAGCGGCGGTGGTTTCAAGTTGACGTTGACGATGCCCCCGCCGATGCTGGCGCCGAAGCCGAAGCCGAAGCCGAAGCCGAAGCCGAAGCCGAAGCCGAAGCCGAAGCCGAAGCCGAAGCCGAAGCCGAAGCCGCCGCCGAAGCCGCCGCCGAAGCCGAAGCCGAAGCCGCCACCGAAGCCGCCAACCGCACCGACATCGAAGGCCAACACCACAGCCAACTCCGCTCCTCCCACATCCGCACGCGAACCGACTTACTCGGGGTTTTCCCGAGGGCGCGCGGTTCGATCCCACTCCCTCTCTGCACCGGCCGAACGCTCTACGCCCGCGCGCACGCGGGCGCGCCGCCGCCCACCCTCCGCCGCAAAACCGGTCCGTCGTACTAAACGCGACGAGCACGTGACACCGCCGCTGAAAATTTATTTTTTTCCTCCCGATGGATTGTGTAAATTGATTTTCATCCACCTTCCAGTCAGCATTCATGACGCCACTCGTTCCGCCCGAAGCAAATCACGACGAGTCCGCGATCGCGGAGCGCATCGCGTCGGCCATGCCGAGGATGACGCCGATCCACCGCCGGATGGGCGAATACGTGCTCGCGAATCCGTTTCGCGCAGCGACGATGCGCATCGACGAACTCGCGCAAGCGGTGAACGCGTCCATCGCGACCGCGAACCGCTTCGCGAGGGCGCTCGGCTTCGACGGCTATCCGGCGATGCGCGCGGCGCTCGTGCGCGGCTTCGAGGCGACGCTCGGCCCGGTCGAGCGGCTGCGCTCCGCGCAGGAACAGGAGCAGGGCGTGCGCGGCGCGGCGTGGATCGACGCGGTGTTCGATCAGGCCGTCGCCAACATCGAGAACACGCGCACGCAACTGGATGCGGCCGACGTCGAGGCGGCGGTCGAGGCGATCGTCGGCGCGCGGCGCGTGCTGATTCTGGGCGCGGGCTCCAGCGCATTCCTGGCCGGGCTGATGGAGCACGGCCTGTCGGTGTGTCATGACAACGTGCAGTCGCTCGCGCTGCTCGGCGGCCCGACGCACGCGGCGCGGCGTCTGTACACGGCCGATTCGCGCGATCTGGTGATCGCGCTCGCGTTGCCGCGCTACGTGAAGGACACGGTCGAGCTCGCACGCCGCGCGGCCGCGCGCGGCGCACGCGTGCTCGGCATTTCCGACGGCCCTGGCTCGCCGTTGGCCCCGGTCGCCTCGCTGAATCTCTACGTGAAGGCCGAGCGGCGCTTCGCGGCCACCTCGGAAGCGGCCGTGTTGACGATGATCGAAGCGCTGATCGACGCGGTCGCGCTGCGCACGCATCGCTCGGCGAAGTCCGCGGCCGAGATGACCGAATTCCTGTTGCCGTGGCTGCTCCAGCCGCAAGCCGCGCCGTCGGCGCCGAGCCCATCTTCCACCGATCGGAACAAGACATGACTTCACGCGCGATCGTCGCGATTCACGGCGGCGCAGGCACGATCCTGCGCGACGCGATGGACAGCGATACCGAACGCCGTTACCGCGCCGAGCTCGACGCGATCCTGCAAGCCGCGCAACGCGTGCTCGCCAGCGGCGGCAGCGCGCTCGACGCGGTGACCGTCGCGGTGCGGATGCTCGAAGACTGCCCGTTGTTCAACGCGGGGCGCGGCGCCGTCTATACGGCCGAAGGCAAGCACGAACTCGACGCCGCCGTGATGGACGGCGCGACGCTCGCGGCCGGCGCGATCTGCTGCGCGACCCGCGTGCGCAATCCGGTGCTGGCCGCGCGGCGCGTGATGGAAGCGAGCGAGCACGTGCTGTTCGCCGGCGCGGGCGCCGATGCATTCGCGGCCGCGCAGGGGCTCGAACTCGTCGAACCCGGCTACTTCGACACCGAAGCGCGTCATGCGCAATGGCTGGGGGCGCGCGCGGCGGCCGGCGCGATGCTCGACCACGACGCGGCGACTTTCGCGTTCGGCGCCGGCCGGCCGCCGGAGCCGCCGCAGCCACATGAACCGCTCGACCCCGACCGCAAGCACGGCACGGTCGGCGCGGTCGCGTGCGACCTGCACGGCCATGTCGCGGCGGCGACGTCGACGGGCGGCATCACGAACAAGCAGCCCGGCCGCGTCGGCGATTCGCCGATCATCGGCGCCGGCTGCTACGCGGACGATGCGACCTGCGCGGTGTCCGCGACCGGCACCGGCGAGATGTTCATCCGGCTCGCGACCGCGCACGACGTGGCCGCGCAGATCGCGTATCGCAGCGCGTCGCTCGCCGACGCCGCGCACGACGTCGTGATGAACAAGCTGCCGCGCCTGGCCGGCCGCGGCGGGATCATCGCCGTCGATGCGCACGGCAACGTCGCGATGCCGTTCAACACGGAAGGCATGTATCGCGGCTACGCGCGTGTCGGCGCGGCGCCCGTGGTCGGCATCTACCGCGACGACGCGGCGTGATTGCCGATCGAACCAGGAGACCTTCGCGATGACTTCGAGCCGAACCCCGTCCGCGCTGGTGCTGCCGGAGCAGCGCGTGGTCGCCGTCGACGGCCTGTCGGTGACGTTCCGCCGGGAGAACGCGACGTTCGACGCCGTGCGCGACGTGTCGTTTCACGTCGATCGCGGCGAGACGCTCGCGATCGTCGGTGAATCGGGCTCAGGCAAATCGGTCACGTCGCTCGCGCTGATGCGGCTCGTCGAGCACGGCGGCGGCGAGATCACGAGCGGCCGGATGGTGTTGCGGCGTCGCGGCGGCGCGCTCGTCGATCTGGCCGCGGCGAGCGCGGCGGCCATGCGCGGCATCCGCGGCGCGGACATCGCGATGATCTTCCAGGAGCCGATGACCTCGCTGAACCCGGTGTTTACCGTCGGCGACCAGATCAGCGAGGCGATTGCGCTGCACCAGTCGAAGGGCGCGTCGGAAGCGCGCGCGGAGACGCTGCGCCTGCTCGATCTCGTGCGGATTCCCGAGGCGCGCCGCGTGTTCGCGCGCTATCCGCACCAGTTGTCCGGCGGGATGCGCCAGCGCGTGATGATCGCGATGGCGCTGTCGTGCCGGCCCGCGCTGCTGATCGCCGACGAGCCGACCACCGCGCTCGACGTGACGATTCAGGCGCAGATCCTGCAATTGATCCGCGGGCTGCAGGACGAAATGAAGATGGGCGTGATCTTCATCACGCACGACATGGGCGTGGTCGCCGAAGTGGCCGATCGCGTGCTCGTGATGTATCGCGGCGAGAAGGTCGAGGAGGGCGCGTCGGAGCGCATTTTCGCGACGCCCGCGCATCGCTACACGCGTGCGCTGCTCGCGGCCGTGCCGCGGCTCGGCTCGATGCAGGGCACCGATACGCCGGAGAAATTCCCGTTGTTGAGCGTGGATGGGACGCGCGCGACCGTGTCGGCGGAGGATGCGGCCGCAACGGCCAATGTAGCCACTACGCCCAACGCACTAAACCCCGTCGACGCCCCCCAACCCGCCACCGACCTTAGCGCACACGCCTCGATCGATCGCGCCGCGTCGCCGATCCTGCGCGTGCGCGATCTCGTCACGCGGTTTCCGGTGAAGAGCGGCGTGTTCGGCCGCGTATCGCAGTACGTGCATGCGGTCGAGCGCGTGAGCTTCGATCTGCACGCGGGCGAGACGCTCGCGCTCGTCGGCGAATCGGGCTGCGGCAAGTCGACCACCGGCCGTTCGCTGTTGCGCCTCGTCGAATCGCAGAGCGGCTCGATCGAATTCGACGGCCGCGACATCAGCGCGCTGAGGGGCCATGACCTGCAGGCGCTGCGCCGGAACATCCAGTTCATCTTCCAGGACCCGTTCGCCTCGCTCAATCCGCGGCTCACGGTCGGCTTCTCGATCATGGAGCCGCTGCTGGTGCACCGCGTGTCGAGCGGCCGCGACGCGCAGGCGCGCGTCGACTGGCTGCTCGACAAGGTCGGCCTGCCGCCCGACGCCGCCCGTCGCTATCCGCACGAATTCTCGGGCGGCCAGCGTCAGCGGATCGCGATCGCACGCGCGCTCGCGCTGAACCCGAAGGTCGTGATCGCCGACGAATCGGTGTCCGCGCTCGACGTGTCGGTGCAGGCGCAGATCGTGAACCTGATGCTCGACCTGCAACGCGAACTCGGCGTCGCCTACCTGTTCATCTCGCACGACATGGCCGTCGTCGAGCGCATCAGCCATCGCGTCGCGGTGATGTACCTCGGCCAGATCGTCGAGATCGGCCCGCGCCGCGCGGTGTTCGAGGCGCCGCAACATCCGTACACCAGGAAGCTGATGAACGCGGTGCCGGTGGCCGATCCCGCGCGCCGGCATGCGCCGCGCCAGCTGGCCGCCGACGAGATGCCGAGCCCGATCCGCGCGATCGGCGACGAGCCCGTCGTCGCGCCGCTCGTCGCGGTCGGCCCCGATCATTACGTCGCGGCGCATCGCGTCGGCGGCGCGTATTAGCCGGGATGTCCCGTCGAACCGGATTTGAATCGAGTGCCCGCGGGCCCACGGTTCGGGGTCGCCCCGGCAGCGCATCCGATGCGCGTCACGCAGCAGGAAGTCGAAACCGAAACGCCCGTTGGGCGTCGTCGATCCACGTAGAGGAACGTAAAGGAGCCCAGCAACATGAACCAGCCGCATCCGTTTCCGATGTTTCGTCCGCGCGCATCCTTCGTCGCGCTCGCCGGCGCGTTCGCGCTGACGGCCGCCGTGCCGGCCTTCGCGCAGCAGAACGTGGTGGTCGCGGTGTACTCGACGTTCACGACGATGGACCCCTACGACGCGAACGACACCGTGTCGCAAGCGGTCGTCAAGTCGTTCTACGAAGGGCTGTTCGGTTTCGACAAGGACATGAAGCTCGTCAACGTGCTCGCGACCGGCTATGAGGCGAGCCCCGATGCGAAGACCTACACCGTCAAGCTGCGCTCGGGCGTGAAGTTCCACGACGGCACCGACTTCAACGCGGCCGCGGTCAAGGCGAACTTCGACCGCGTGACCGACCCGGCCAACAAGCTGAAGCGCTACGGGCTGTTCCGCGTGATCGAGAAGACCGAGGTGGTCGATCCGCTGACCGTGCGCTTCACGCTGCGCGAGCCGTTCTCCGCGTTCATCAACACGCTCGCGCACCCGTCGGCGGTGATGATCTCGCCGGCCGCGCTGAAGAAGTGGGGGCGCGACGTGTCGCTGCATCCGGTCGGCACCGGGCCGTTCGAGTTCGTCGAGTGGAAGCAGACCGACGACATGAAGGTGAAGAAGTTCGCCGGCTACTGGAAGAAGGGTTATCCGAAGATCGACTCGATCGACTGGAAGCCGGTGGTCGACAACAACACGCGCGCGGCGCTGCTCAAGACCGGCGAGGCCGACTTCGCGTTCACGATCCCGTTCGAGCAGGCCGCCGACCTGAAGAACAACCCGAAGGTCGACCTGATCGAGCGCCCGTCGATCATCCAGCGCTACATCTCGCTGAACACGCAGAAGAAGCCGTTCGACAATCCGAAGGTGCGCGAAGCGCTGAACTACGCGGTCAACAAGGAAGCGCTCGCGAAGGTCGTGTTCGCCGGCTATGCGACGCCGCAGACGGGCGTCGCGCCGGTCGGCGTCGAATACGCGACCAGGCTCGGGCCGTGGCCGTACGATCCGGCCAAGGCGCGCGCGCTGCTGAAGGAGGCCGGTTATCCGAACGGCTTCGAGTCGACGCTGTGGTCCGCGTACAACCACTCGACCGCGCAGAAGCTGATCCAGTTCGTCCAGCAGCAGTTGGCGCAGGTCGGCGTGAAGGTGCAGGTGCAGGCGCTCGAGGCCGGCGAGCGGGTCGCGAAGGTCGAGAGCGCGCAGGACCCGGCGACGGCGCCGGTGCGGATGTACTACAGCGGCTGGTCGGCGTCGACCGGCGAGGCGAACTGGGCGCTGTCGCCGCTGCTCGCGTCCACCTCCGCGCCGCCGAAGCTCTACAACACCGCGTACTACAAGAACGCGGCGGTCGACGACGATCTCTCGAAGGCGCTCGAGACGACCGACAACGCGAAGAAAGCCACGCTGTACGCCGACGCGCAGAAGCAGGTGTGGGCCGATGCGCCGTGGATCTTCCTCGTGCAGGAGAAGATCGTGTACGCGCGCAGCAAGCGGCTGCACGGCATCTACGTGATGCCGGACGGCTCGTTCAACTTCGACGAAATCTCGGTGAAATGACGGCGCTTCGCCTGCCGCGCGGCGCGGGCGGCGCACGTTGCCCGCGCTGCCCGCGTGCTGATTCGATCGGTGCCCCATGCTGAATTTTCTCGTCAAACGCCTGTTCGGCCTGCTGCCCACGCTCGCGCTCGTCGCGGTGCTGGTGTTTCTGTTCGTGCACCTGCTGCCGGGCGACCCCGCGCGGCTCGCGGCCGGCCCCGAAGCCGACGACGCGACGGTCGCGCTGGTGCGCGCCGATCTCGGGCTCGACCGGCCGCTGCCCGCGCAGTTCGCGAACTTCTTCGTGAAGATCGCGCACGGCGATTTCGGCACGTCGACGCGCAGCAAGCGGCCGGTGTCGACCGAGATCGGCGAGCGCTTCATGCCGACGCTGCTGCTGACGCTCGTCAGCATGGTGTGGGCGACCGCGTTCGGCATGGCGATCGGGATCGCGTCCGCCGTGTGGCGCAACCGCTGGCCCGATCGTCTCGGGATGACGATCGCGGTGTCGGGCATCTCGTTTCCGGCGTTCGCGCTCGGGATGCTGCTGATGGAGATCTTCTCGGTGAAGCTCGGCTGGCTGCCGGTCGTGCCGGACGGCACGTGGAAGAGCTACGTGCTGCCGTCGCTGACGCTCGGCGCGGCGGTCGCGGCCGTGATGGCGCGCTTCACGCGCGCGTCGTTCGTCGAGGTGCTCAACGAGGACTTCGTGCGCACCGCGCGCGCGAAGGGCGTGCACGAGCCGATGGTGGTGCTCAAGCACTGCCTGCGCAACGCGATGATCCCGGTCGTCACGATGATGGGGCTGCAGTTCGGCTTCCTGCTCGGCGGCTCGATCGTCGTCGAGGCCGTGTTCAACTGGCCGGGGCTCGGGCGCCTGCTGGTCGATGCGGTGACGATGCGCGACTACCCGGTGATCCAGGCCATCGTGCTGCTGTTCTCGCTCGAGTTCATCCTGATCAATCTGACCGTCGACGTGCTGTACGCGGTCATCAATCCGACCATCCGGTTCAAGTGAGGCGCGCATGAACGCGACTGTCCAGCCGGCGGCGACGGCCGCATCGACCGCGATCCGCACGCCGTGGCGCGAATTCTGGCGCAAGTTCCGCAAGCAGACCGTCGCGCTGGTGGCCGGCGGCTTCGTGCTCGCGCTCGTCGTGCTCGCATTCGTCGGCCCGCATATCGTGCCGTTCGATCCGGAGAACTATTTCGACTACGACGCGCTGAACGCCGGGCCGTCGGCCGTGCACTGGTTCGGCGTCGATTCGCTCGGCCGCGACATCTTCAGCCGGATCGTCGCCGGCACGCGCATCTCGCTCGCGGCCGGGTTCTTCTCGGTCGCGCTCGGCGCGCTCGTCGGCACGTTGTTCGGGCTGCTCGCCGGCTACTACGAAGGCTGGTGGGACCGCATCACGATGCGCGTGGCCGACGTGCTGTTCGCGTTTCCGGGCATCCTGCTCGCGATCGGCGTGGTCGCGATCCTCGGCAACGGGATGGTCAACGTGATCTGCGCGGTCGCGATCTTCAGCATCCCGGCGTTCGCGCGGCTCGTGCGCGGCAACACGCTGATGCTCAAGCACATGACCTACGTCGAAGCGGCGCGCAGCATCGGTGCGTCCGACTGGACCATCATCATGCGGCACATCCTGCCGGGCACCGTGTCGTCGGTGGTCGTCTACTTCACGATGCGGATCGGCACGTCGATCATCACGGCCGCGAGCCTGTCGTTCCTGGGCCTCGGCGCGCAGCCGCCGACGCCCGAGTGGGGCGCGATGCTCAACGAGGCGCGCGCCGACATGGTGAGCGCGCCGCACGTCGCGATCTTCCCGAGCCTCGCGATCTTCCTGACCGTGCTCGCGTTCAACCTGCTCGGCGACGGGCTGCGCGACGCACTCGACCCGAAGCTGGAGCGCCGCTGATGGCTGGCGTACCGATGTGGTCGGCGACGCTGCCGGCCGGCCCGCGCGGCACGCTCGCCGACGTACCGGGCGTGACCGTCGGCCACGCGACGCTCGCGGCCGGCGACGTGCAGACGGGCGTCACCGTCGTGAAGCCGCACGCGGGCGACCTGTATCGCAGCAAGGTGCCGGCGGGCGCTGCGGTGATCAACGGCTTCGGCAAGAGCGTCGGGCTCGTGCAGGTCGACGAGCTCGGCACGCTCGAGACGCCGATCGCGCTGACCAACACGTTCGGCGTCGGCGTGCTCGCCAACGCGCAGATTCGCGCGGCGATCGCGCAGAACCCGCAGATCGGCCGCGACTGGCCGACCGTCAACCCGCTCGTGTTCGAATGCAACGACGGCTATCTGAACGACATCCAGGCGTTCGCGGTGACGGCCGCGCATTACGACGCAGCGTGCCTCAGCGCGTCGCGCGACTTCGCGCGCGGCGCGGTGGGGGCGGGGCGCGGCATGTCGTGCTTCGACCTGAAGGGCGGCATCGGCTCCGCGTCGCGCGTGACGGTCGCGGCCGGCAGGCCATATACGGTCGGCGCGCTCGTGCTCGCGAACTTCGGTCGGCTGCCGATGCTGACGCTCGCCGGCGTGCCGGTCGGGCGCATCGTCGCGCAGCGGCGCGCCGTATCGTGCGTATCGCGCGCGCAGGCAACCGACGCGACGGCGCCCGAGCAGGGCTCGATCATCGTGCTGCTCGCGACCGATGCGCCGCTCGACGCGCGCCAGCTGTCACGGCTCGCCCGTCGCGCGGGCGCAGGCCTCGCTCGGACCGGTTCGGTCTACGGGCACGGCAGCGGCGACCTCGCGCTGGCGTTTTCCACTGCGTACACGATCGCGCACGATGCGTCGACCGTGTCGCTGCCGGCGCTCGTCGCCGACGCGGCACTCGATCCGCTGTTCATGGCCGCGGCCGAAAGCGTCGAGCACGCGATCGTCGACGCGTTGCTGCAGGCCGTGACGGTGACCGGCCGCGACGGCCACGTGCGGCAGTCGCTGCGCGATGCGGTGAACGACCTCGACCGCCTGTTCGGCGGCCAAGACGACGGACTTCCTACCCGCTCATGAAAATTCTGATTTCAACCGATATCGAAGGTGTGGCCGGCGTATTCGCCGTCGAGCAGACCCGCGCCGGCAATCCGGAATACGAACGCGCGCGCCGCTGGATGACCGGCGAGGCGAATGCGGCGATCGAAGGCGCATTTGCCGGCGGCGCGCAGGCCGTGTGGGTCAACGATTCGCATGGCGGATACCGCAACCTGCTGCCGGACGGGCTCGATGCACGCGCGCGCGTCGTGCTCGGCAAGCCGCGCACGCTGGGGATGATGGCGGGCCTCGAGCAGCGGCCCGATCTCGTGTTCATGATCGGCTTTCACTCGAAATCGCAGACGCGCGGCGTGCTGGCGCACACGATCAACAGCTTCGCGTTCGCGCAGGTCTGGGTGAACGGCGTCGAGCTCGGCGAAGCGGGGCTGTATGGCGCGCTCGCGCGCGAATACGGCGCGCACGTCGCGCTGGCGTCCGGCGACGACGTGTTCGTCGACGAAACGCGGCCGCTGTTTCCGGACGCGCGTTTCGAGGTGCTCAAGACGGCCGGCGGCGCATCGAGCGGCGACACGCTGACGCCCGCCGCAGCGTGCGGGCGCATTGCGGTCGCGGCACGCGAAACCGTCGAGCATGCGCTTGCGTCCGGCTGGCACGCGGATGCGCATCGGACTGCCCCGGCCGCGTGTACGGTGCGCGTGCAGAGCGCCGCGCTCGCCGATCTGTTCTGCGTGCTGCCGTCGCTCGAGCGGGTCGATGCGGTGACGCTGCGCTTCGACGCGCCGTCGGTCGAGCACGTCGTGCGCACGCTGAACAGCCTGTCGGCCATGTCGTTCATGCTGCGGTGATGCGTGCCGAGCCGATGCCGCGCAGCGGCGGCGCATCAGGCGGGCGCGGTCGCTGCATCGTCGAGAAAGCGTTCCATCGCCGCGACGAGCGCGAGCGGCGTTTCGTTCATCGGGTAATGGCCGGCATTGCGTAGCACGTCGACGCTTGCGCGCGGGTAGCGGCGCAGATAGGTGCGCGCCATCAGCGCGGCGTCGAACGCCGGGTCGTGTTCGCCGATCAGCACCTTGACCGGATGACGGCCTGCAATTTCGTCGCTGAAATCCGTGTCGGCCCAGGCGCGGAAGTACGCGCCGAACGCCGTCGGCGACGAGCGGGATGCAGAATACGCGGCTTTCCACTCGACCCAGGCGGCGGGCAGGCGGCTGCCGGTGCTGCGCTCGATGATGGTCCGGCGCGCGGCGATGCTGTCGGCCGCGCGTTCGAATAGCGCGCGACGCGCCGCGTCGAACGGCAGGCCGCCGCACGGGACCGGCGCGATCGGCACCAGCGCGCGTACGCGTTCGGGCGCGATGGCGGCAACCTTCTCGATCGCCATGCCGCCCATCGAGTGGCCGACGAGGCTGAAGGTGCGCCAGCCGAGTGTGTCGGCGAGCGCGAGCGTGTCGGCGGCGATTTCGGCGATCGAATACGCGCCGTGTGCGTCGCGCATGCGGCCGTAGCCGCGGTAGTCCATGAAGACATAGGTGAAGCGCTCGCGCGACAGCCACGGTTCGACGGGCTCGAACGCATGTGCGTCGCCGAACCAGCCGTGCAGCACGAGAACAGGGTGGGGGCCGTCCCCCACGCGATGAAACGTATTGGGCATGTTCGCTCCGATGAAGTCGCTATCCGGCCGGTTCGGCCGTCGGGTTGCGCGGCCGTCCGGTCGCGCAGGCGTGGAGCGGATCGTAGATCGATCGAAGGTGACCCGCCTTCGATATCGGGTCATTGACGATGGAATTCGGGCCGTGAGAAATACGCTGCTGGACCCTTACGAACATATCCCGCGGAGCGTGGTGGTCACTGCCAACGACTACGCGGCGGGCACGACTTTCCGCGAGCACGCGCATGCGCGCGGGCAGTTCGCGTTCGCGTCGCGCGGCACGATCAGCGTGTCCACGCCTCACGGGCGCTGGCTGGTGCCGCCGCAGCGCGGGTGCTGGGTACCGGCCGGCGTGCGGCACGAGATGACGATGACCGGGCCGGTCACGATGCTGAACGCGTTCGTGTCGCCCGATGCGGCGCAGTCCGTCGGCTTGCCGGACCGGTGCGGCGTGTACGGCGTGTCGTCGCTGTTGCGGCAACTGCTCGACGACGCGATCGATCTGCCGCCGATGTACGACGTCGAGGGCCGGCCGGGCAAGCTGATGGCGCTGCTCGTCGCGGAAATCGCGACGATGCCGCAGCTGTCGCTGCACGCGCCGCTGCCGGCCGACGCGCGGCTCGCGAAGATCTGCCGGCATTTGTTGGAGTCGCCGTCGATCTCTGCCGATCTCGACCAGGTGGCGACCGATGCGGGCGTGAGCCGGCGCACCTTCACGCGACTGTTCCGCGCGCAGACCGGCGTGAGCTTCGCGGCGTGGCGTCAGCAGGTGTGCATGCTCGCGGCGATCGCGCGGCTGAGCGACGGACAGCCGGTCACGCGTGTCGCGTTCGACCTCGGATATGCGAGCGCGAGCGCGTTTACGTCCGCGTTTCGGCGGATTCTGGGCGAGACGCCGAGTCGGTATGTGGAGGTGCGGCGGTAGGGAGTGGCAGCAATTGCAGAAATGTGGGGGCCGGTAATTGCCGTAGCGCACTTGCGCTTGTCCGTCTGTTGCTCAAGCTTTGTGTCGCGAATCCGTTAACGCGTGGGTCCAGTAGATGTTTGGCCGATGAATACGCGTGGAGATTAGACGGACATGTTGCTGAAAAAAACCGGTTTCGCCGCTTTGATGCTGTTGATTTCGATCGCGGGCCATGCGCGCGATACGACCTCCGAAGTCAATGCTGAAAGAGTGAGTGCGGTCAAGACTGTGACGGTCGTCTATCCAGGCAAGGCCGTGTACATCACGGTGGGGCCGTCCGGCCCGATTCATATTCCGGTTCCGATTCCAGGTGTCGGCGTAGTGGGCGCGCTCGCCATGGGGGCTGTCGCAGGGGCCGTCGGCGTCGGGCTCGGCAAGCACGACAACGATTCGCCGACATCCCTCAATGATCTCGTCACCGCCAGATTCGGCGATACGGGGCTTAACCGGCGCTTCACCGACAGTATCGAAACGGTCCTGCGAAATCATGGCTTCACGGTGCAGGAGGTCGATGCATCGGCGCCGGGCTTGCCGACGCTCAAACCGGACGCACACCGCATGTGGCAGGCAAGCGGCTCGCCCTATCAGGGTAGCGATGCGGTCTTGTTCCTGCGCGTCGGCACCGGTTATGTCACGCCCGGCGGTTTTCACGGTTTCACACGCCGGGTGATCGGCGACATCGTCATGTTCCAGAGCGACACATACGATGCGATTCTCCGACAACACGTCAACTGGAAACAGTCTGGCGACCCGTACAGCTATTCGTCGATCGATGCGCTGGACAGCGATCTCCGACGTGCGATCGATGGGCTCGACGAAGGTCTGATGGCGCAGGTCGATCCGTTCAACAAGTTGCTCGATTCGATTCCGCGTTAGCGGATAGCGTCAGGAGGGGGCCGCGGGCGACGAGGGTGCAAATAGGCGCGGCTCATGGAACGCGCGGTGTGGTGGCCAATGCCCGCAGAGGATGGTGGCGCCTTCGATACGCCGGCGCAGCGGTCTTATCCATTCGCTGCATCGACGGGATGAATTCGCATTCCCGGAACCGAAGGTCATGCGGGCCATGCCGGAGCCTCGGCCAACAGTTGGCGCAAGATTACGTTTCGAGACCGCGACCGCAATCGGCCAGTTCTCGTTGCCCGCAGAGTGCGGGCTTTATTGCATCAATATTTCGCGCGCCATCTGCCCAGCACAATACTGCGTTCCATATATCCGCCTATTCCCTTCGCGCTCGACGACCGTTAACCGAGGTGAGCAGCATACGTATGCTCGCAACCTCTAGGAGATGTACATGAGCGTTTCTTCTGTTGGCGGTAACCAACAACTCCAACTCCCGATGCAGACTGCGCAAACGGCACAACGCGGCATGACGTCGTCGGAAGCCCGCGAAGTCGGTCCCGATGTCGACGGTGACGGCGACGATGCGGGCGCAAAGGCGGTCCAGGCAGCAGCTGCGCAGCCGGCGCCGAGCGTGAACAGCAGCGGCCAGCAAGTCGGGACGATCATCAACGTCAAGGCCTGAGCGCGCGATTCGTTTCAGCAACCGCGTTCCTTGGCATGAGGTTTCTCGCGGCCTGAACGCGTCCTTCGCACGTCTTCGCTGACGTGCGCTAAGCCCGCACACTGCACCCCAGAAGTTGGCTCCGATCCGACCTTTGGGGTGTTTTCCATGGCGAAGTACATGGCTGCGCTACCCGGCGCTACGGGCAGCGGGTAAGCAGGTAGCGAGCGTCCGGACGAGGACTAAAGCCCGCCGTTCGAGCAATCCGTGCCGGATCTGATGGAGCGCGAAGGCGCGTCTGATCGGCAAGCTGCTGCGCGCTTCAACATTCGGAATCGCCCGATCATGCTGAACGCGCAGCGTTTTCGGTCCGGATCGGAAAGACGTGCGGCAGCATGCCTCAATGATTTCCGAGGTCCTTATTCCGTAGTCGGCCTTACCGAACCCCGCCGCCAGGCAAAAGCAAAGAAGGCCGCGGCACCGAGGATCAGCGGGAAATAAAGCGTCGCGAAGCGCCAAAGAACCAGAGCCGACGCCATGGCATCTTGCGGAATCCAGTTTGCAAATGCTGCCGCAAGCGCCAAGTCGCCGGCGGCACCGCCGGCCGGTATCCCGGTCCAAAGCGCCGCATGCAGGACCACGGCCTGCACCGCCACAACGAATCCGAACGGCAACCGGTAGCCGAGTTCGAGCAGCACGAACCACAGGACGCCATAGCGCGGCAGCCATTGCAGCGTAGTGAAGACGAGCAAGCCGGCAAACCGGTGGCGAGGCCCCATCATGAGCAGCCCCGCTTGCCGGCGCACACTCTGGCGGAACCCGTCCCACCGGGCTCGCTGGCTCCCGAGCCACTGAATGCGGCCACATGCAGCATCCAGCGCGCTCGCGACTTTCCGGCGGCACGCCCATAGCGTCGCTACAAGAATCGCGACACCTGCCAGCATTCCGACGACCATCGACACGTTTGGCCTCGGCACGACCTGAGCCAGCGGACCGACAGCGAACGCAATCGCGATTGGAACCGCCACCGCCAAGAAAGCCAGGTCGAGCGCCTGGTCGGCGCCGACGACCGTCGTGGCCGTTGCCCACGAGGCTCCAGCGCGCTGCAGCAACCCGATATTGACGCCATATCCTGCCGCCCCCAGGGGCGAGACGAGAAAGGCAGAATCGGTCACGAGGGCGATGCCATATGTGCGTCCGAAAGGAAGACGCAAGCCCAGTGCCGTTTGTATCAGGTGCTGTTTGCCAGCCTTGCCGAGCGCGCTCGCAGCGGCGCTTGCCGCCAACACCAGGAACATCTGCATCGAGACGGTCCGCAGCCAGGCAAGCGACTGGTGGGAGCCCACTATGAAAGGTGCCCCCACGGCCAGTCCAACGCCAAGCACAGCCAGCATCGTCGCCGTATTACGTTTGAAAGGCCTGCTCAAAGGAGCCGCCCCGGAACTCGCCGCGGGGCAACGTGGCCTGGCGTTCGCGAGGTGCTCTGCGCCGACGTAAGCGGAAGAATATGAATAAGCATGCGGATATAAGGATCGTTCCGGCAGCAGCGGCGTTACCCCGAGTGCGAAGCGCGACGCTGCATAGCACGGCCGGCGGCCGCGCTCGTACCAGCTTTCAGCGTTTTGAATGTAGCATGCCGTTCCGGTCCACGTGAAAAGTGAAGCCGCGCCAGGTGACCAGGGTCGAACTGTAGCTCGCGAGGAAGATCAGGAACAACGCAATATCCCATATCGGCAGCAGCCACAGCTCGCGATGGGGATGGCACAAGGCCCGGTCCGCCCGGAGCTTCAGCCAAAGGCGGGCCAGCAGGGCGATCGCGGCGAGCGACCACGACCAGCTTGCGGCGCCCGACAGTACGATGGTCAGCGTGGCGAACGCAAACGGATGCATCAGCGCAGAGCCCAGGTGGCCCGCCGGATCGATGGAGCGAATCGTGCGGCTCCAGCGTAATTCGTGCGAGATCAGGCTTGCGGCGCTCGTTTCAGCACAGGCGTGGGAAATGAAGAACGGTGGAATCACGACCCGCTCGCCGGCTTTGCGCACGGCCTGGCCGATCGCGTGGTCCTCGGCGAGATGATGGGCGAACTGTTCGAAACCGCCGATCTTGTCCACCGTCGCGCGGCGCATTGCGATGGTCGGTCCCATGCAGGGTTTGGCCAGCCCCAGTGTCAGGCCGGTCACCACGCCCGGAACGAACTGATAGTTGATCGCATTGACAGCCAGGCGTGGCCAGAACCCCGGCGCGGACTTTCCACGATAGATACAGCTCACGAGGCCCACCCCCGGCTTTTGCAATTCGCCTACGACGCTGCGCAAATACTCTGGGCTCACACTGACGTCGCTGTCCGCAAAGATCATCACATCATGGGCCGCCTGCGTCAGCATGTTCACGATGTTGGCGATCTTCCTGTTCGGCCCGTACAGGCGGGCATCCGCTACCACCGTGATGTACGCCTCGGGGTAGAGCGTGCGCAGCATCTCGACCGCCTCCAACGCAGGGTCAGCCGCATCGTGCACGCCGAACAGATATTGCACGTCGCCCGGATAATCCTGCTGAAAGAAGCTCGACAGGTTATCGAGCAGGTTCCACTCGTTACCGTGTAGCGGCTTGACGACCGTGACAGGCGGATAGCTGGAGGGAACTGAAGTCGGGCGCGCAAAAAAGCGCGACATCAATACGCTTGCCAGCAACGTATAAATGATGCCGCCTACGGCCGCCGAAGCTGAGATACCCAGCAGCGCAACGAGCAGCAGATGGGCTGCCCGCATCGTACCTTCGAATGCGGCCAGTCCGGTCATGAGCAGCAGACCGGGTGGGAGAATGATCGACTCAGGCAGTGGTCGATCAGTGCAGCCGAAAAATTTTGACGTGTGGAGGTGTCGAACACGCTCCTGATGGGACTAGCGTCGGTCAAAAGATCGTTCCGGTTGTCGTGAAAACGGTCATGTGCTCTGTCCGGCATGGAACTAGCTATCCTGAAAACGATCCAGGTTGGCAAGACTACGCCTAAATTCTTACATCTTGATGCTCGCCGCTGGATTGTTCCTACCGTCAGGTCGTGCAGCTCCTTTACAGGCTGCTGTATTGCTGCGGCATACGTTTACGTGTACGGACGCCGAGCATCAGAACGCTCGGTTTGCGTGGTGCGGGAATCCGGGATGCCATCTTCGAAGAATTTCGTCCGCCAAGCGCCACGGGGTCTGCACCGGCCCGTGCCTCGGCGGATTTCGGACGGCGGTGCAAGTATCGTCCACCGCAGAGTTGCTATGCGGGGTCTGGATCAGCAAACTGCTGCCGTCTCCCTTTGCACTTCACCCAGCCCCGTGGTCATCATCCGCAACAGGGATGGAGCGAGCCCGATTCAGTCGATCAGCTTGTTGAGCGTTCGAACCGCGGCCTCCAACACCGCGCGTTCTTCGCGGCTCGTCTTCGTCAGCAGTTGCTCGGTAAGCCATTGCGAACGTGCATCTCGCGCCTGCGCAGTCTGTGCACGCCCCGTATCGGTCAGATCCACGACCCAGGCGCGGCGATCTTCATTGTCTACCGTCAAGGTCACCAGCCCTTGTTCGACCAGTTTCTGCACGATCAGCCGCATGGTCTGATGGGTCACGGCTCTGCGCACGGCGAGTGTCGCGATACTCACCGGGCCGCAGCGTTCGAGTAGCGCAAGCGTCTCGTTCTGCGCGTTCGATTGCGTACCGCTTTGCTCGCGAACGACCTTGACCAGACGGCTGACGACATCGCGAATCGCTTCGCCCAACACCGCAGCTTCGGCGGCGCGGTCGCTAGGGGCGTTTCTGGAGATCCGACTCATTTTGGCCGCACCGCGCGTTCGCGAAGTCGCGCAACGACGGCGGCAAGCGTATTGACGCCCCAATGCTCGACATATTGCCCGTCCCGAATGCGGACGATATCGATGACGTCGATCGAAATGTCGTCGCCAGTCGCGTCGACGCCCAGCAGTGGCCCGACATGTTTGCCGGTGATCGACTTCCGCGTCGTGACTTTGTCACCGTCGCATAGTTGCTCGTGAATGTGGATCTCCATGTCGGCAATGGCCGGCCGAAGCACGGACGCAAACGTTGCCCACATCGCTTCGGCGCCTCGGCTCGCCTCATTCGGCGCGGACCAGTTGACGAAGTCGGGCGCCATGAGCGCTTCGAAGCAGGCTCGATTGCCATCGCGGATCACTTCGTAGTTGAACCGCTCGACGACAGCTTTGGGATCGTTGCTGTTCATGCTTGTCCTCAATTGTTCGGAAATTCGTTCGCCCCGGCCGAAGGGGGGGGAACGAATAATATACAGCAAGGCTGTATATTTCAACCGAATGAGTGCCCGGCTCGGTAGGTGCCCGACCCGGGCGTTCGACTATTCGATATGAACGAGGACTTGCTACGCCGCCTGGTGCCGAAAGCGCGCATATCGGGATGCCCGCCGTAATCAAGCGGTCGCGCACATCAACGCATTCAATCTGTTGCCATTGACGAGGCGCCCGGTCCGTTCACCGGCGCTTCCCGGACGGAAAGCCGTGGGTCTTCGCTCGCCATGCCGTGAACAGCCCAATCGCAAGCAGCGACGAGACCACCCACGGAAATGCAACGACACCGGTCGTTTCAAGTAATACGCCACCGATGATCCCACTGCCAGCAAACGAGAGATTGAACACCGTCACCAGCGCGGATTGCGCAACGTCGGCGCCATCGCCGGCTGCATCGGCCAGGGCAGTTTGAAGAAGTGTCGGCGCACCGCCGAAACTGAAGCCCCATATCACCACGCCGACCCAGATAACCGCGGGTGACGTGACGCCCAGCCCGAATATCAGCGAAACCATCGCGAAGGCCGCCAGTCCAGCCAGCACCAGCAGACGCAGCGATCCGTCAACGAGAGCACCGATTACCCAAATCCCGAGCATGGCGGAGATACCAAACAGCAACAGCACCGAATCCATGTCGCGGGTGAGTCCGACGGATGCGAGGAACGGCGCAATGTAGGTGTAGAGAATGTAGTGCGGAAGAATCCACGCGCTGACCACGAACAGCACGGACCGCACGCCCGGGATAGCGAGAACTCGCCGCATCGGCAGACGCTGGCCCGCCATCTCGCCGGGATAGTCGGGAACCTTCCAGCACACCAGGGCCATCAGCGCGAGCGACATTCCGGACATGATGCCGAAGATGCTGCGCCAGCCGACCATACTGCCGAGCCACACGCTTAACGGCACACCGACCGACAACGCCAAAGGGATGCCGATCATCGCCACCGCGAGCGCGCGTCCCTGCATCGCCGGGGGAACCATGCGCCGCGCGTAAGACGCCAAAAGGCTCCACGCGAGCCCGGTGGCGAGTCCCACGGCAAAGCGCGTCGCCAGCGTCAGCATGTAGTTCGACGACACTGCGGTGATCGCATTGCAAGCCGCAAAGACGCCGAGCACCAGTAGCAGGACATGCCGGCGCTGCCACCTGCGCACGGCTGCGGTCAGCGGGATGGCCGCTACACCGGAGCCGAGCGCGCAGCACGTCACCAATTGCCCGGCCCACGCTTCGCTCACATGAAACCCTCGTGCAATCTCCGGAAGCAAGCCGGCCGGTACGGCTTCGTTTGCCGTGGCGATGAAGCTGGCCATCGTCAACGCGAGCAACGCTGCCATCGGGAGACGATTTACCGTCGCCGCGCATCCAATACCAATGGCCGCTACACCGCAATCTTCATCCATCTTTCTCTCCATGTTTCCTCGCTTGCCTGCATCCGGGCTTGCGAAGTGGCAGTCTGCTTGGTAAATACGGATTTGATAATTGGCCGCCCGTTTGAATACATCTCAAATCTGGATGAAGAATGGCAACTGATCGACTGGGTGATATGCGTTTGTTCGTGGAAGCGGCGGCACTGGGCAATTTGTCGGCCGCCGGCCGGAAGCTGGGATTTTCCCCAGCAGCAGCGAGCGCACGGCTCGCCAAATTGGAAGCGGCACTATCGACGCGGCTATTCGACCGCAATACGAGGCAACTACGCCTGACCGAAGAGGGGCGGCTATATCACCATCACTGCAGCATTGCATTGAGGGCCATCGAGGATGGCGAGGCTGCTCTCACTGCGAGCCGGGGCATAGCGCGGGGCAAAGTCCGGATCTCGGCATCGGCCGATTTCGGTCGCCATCTGCTGAACTCCTGGCTGGAAGCCTTCGTCCGCACGCAGCCCGAGCTCAAAATCGCACTCGACCTTACCGACTCGGTATCGGATTTGCTGCAAGACGAGGTCGATCTCGCGATCCGATTTGGCCGGCCGAACACCCCCTCACTGATTGCACGCCGGCTTGCACCGAACTGGCGAGTGCTATGTGCGTCCCCCGACTATCTGGCCAAATGCGGCACGCCGCTCGTTCCGGCCGATCTGGTTGCGCATGAGTTCGTCGTTCTGGTTACGGCTGCAGGGCCACTGAACGAGTTTCGCCTGGTGTCGGAAGGCAAGCGTTGCAATCACACCGTGGCAATGGAAAATGCGTGGGAAACCAATGACGGCGCGTTGGCTCGCGCGTGGACACTGGCCGGATATGGCATCGCTCGAAAAACGATCTGGGACGCCGCAGCGGATATTCGCGCCGGCAAACTCCAGGTCGTTCTGCCGGACTGGATCGAAAGCGAACCCGGCATTTATGCCGTGTTGAACCGGAATCGCTATATGACGCCGCGGGTGAGAGTGCTACTGGACTTCCTGGTCGAGCGCTTCCAACGTGCGATATCTGACGGCATCCTGGCCGGGCTCCCGTCGCCATCCGTGTCGGAAAACGCGGACTGACTGATTGCCGTCGCGCGAGTGCTGTGCGCCGGTTGTACGCCCGGCGCGGGCCCACCCGCGCTCCGCCTCATTCAAAACCGCCCCACGCTCGCGCATTCGACGAAGCGCAGCATCGCCCCGTGCGAAACCGCTCCCTCGACCACCACACCGCGTTCGCTTCGCCGCATCTCGACGCCGGCACCGCCCAGCACATCGGCAAGCCGATCGAGCGACTGCACCGTGAACGCGAGCTCCGTGAAGTGCGGTCCGGTGCGCAGCGCCTCTGCGCGCGCTGCGCCGTCGATACGAACCTCGACCTTCCCGCAGCGGATCAGATAGCTTGCATCGTCCAGGCGCGTCGCGCTCGCTGCGAGCACGCGTTCGTAGCGATCGACGGTCATCTCGAGCGCGGCAGCGTCGACGGCAATCGTTATCCCCGCAAGGCTCGTTACGCCGTTCGGATGCAGCGCGCCACCGGGCGGGTAGACGAGTTCCGGCGTCAGATGTTCGCAAGCGAACACGCGGCCGCCCGGCGTATAGGCGACGTCGACCTGCGTGATGCGGAAGCTCGCATCGCCGGTGCCGTTGCGCGTCGCGACGGGCCGCGAAAACGCCACCGGCGGCTCGGCCGGTACGCCCGCCGCGTGCCAGTCGCGATACAGCGCGTCCGCGCTGTCGGTCGCGACCACCATCGCAGCCGCTCCGTCACCGTGTTCGAGAAAGTCGGAGAAGAATGCCGTGACGGGATGCGGCCGGCGAACCGTCAGCAGTTCGAGGTAGCAGCCGTCGAACATCGCGCAATGATTCTCGGAGCCCATGGTGTGATAACCGCGCGGCGTGAGTGCGAATCCCATCCGCGCAAAGTCGTCGCGCGCGGCATCGAGGTCGCGCACCGCGATGACGAAATGGTCGATTCCCGAAAGATGCTGTGTCATGGCAGGTTCCTAATCTCGGTGATCTTTCCAGCGGTAATAGAGCATCGCGCCGATCGCCACACGCCTGACGAGCGCATGGGCGGCGATCGTCCGCAACGTGGAAAACGGCAGCCGCGACGCGCGCTCGTCGCCCGTCAGCGCCACTTCCGCAAGCTCGGGGCCGACCGCGGTCGACAATGCGACGCCGCGACCATTGCAGCCGAACCACGTGTACAGACCGTCATCCAGTTTCACGAAGCGAGGCATCCGGTCCGGCGTGACGGCGAAGTCGCCATGCCACAGATATTCGAAACGAAGCGGCACGTCGTTCAGCTGCGGAAACATCCGCCGCACGCGCGCACCGATGCGCTGCGGCAGCCGGCGCTCATAACCCATCGGCACGACGAGCGCGCCGCCGGTCACAAGCCGCCCGTCGCGATCGAAGCGGGCGAAGTGGAGATCCGATTGCGTATCGGACATCGCGTGATCGAGCGGCAGGATCGAGGCGCGCAGATCGGCCGGTAGCGGCTGGGTGGCCATCTGATACGAGCGCATCGGCAGCAGCGCCTTCGCAATGCCGGGCCACGGCGCGCGCGTGGAGTGGCCGCTGTAACTGTGCGTGGCAATCACGACCCGGCTGGCGTGCACCGCCGCGTCGCCGTGCGCGGCCACCCAGTGCGTGCCCTGTCGCGTCAGCGACGACACGGGCGTGTGCGTATGGATGCATGCGCCCGCGTCCTGCGCGGCGCGCGCCAGTCCGCGGACGAACGCAAGCGGATTCACGTGCCCGCCGGTCGGGTTCTGCCAGCCGCCGTGCCAGAACGACGAGCCGGTCAATTCGGCGGTGCGATCGCGATCCAGCAACTCCACTTCGACGCCGCGCCGCCGCCATTGCTCGACGCGCGAGCGCGCAAGCGCCAGGCGGCTCGCGCGATGTGCGGGCTGCATCCATCCAGCCTGCACGGCCGCGCAGTCGATCCGGTGCCGGCGTGCGAGCTCGAACACGGTGTTCGCAGATTCGCCGATCAGCGAGACGAGCGTTTCGCCCTTGTCCGCGCCGTACTCGGCAACGATCGCGTCAGGATCCGCGCGCGTCATGGCCGGGATCACCTGTCCGTTGTTGCGGCCCGACGCGCCCCAGCCGATCTCCGCTGCCTCCAGCACGACCACCCGGGCGCCGCGCTCGGCCGCATGCAGCGCGGCGCTCAGGCCCGTGAAGCCGGCGCCTATGACGAGCAGGTCCGCGAAGTACGTGCCGCTCGGCAGCGGCGCAGTTGCAGCGGCGGGCGCGGCGGTGGCCGCCCACAGCGATGGAGGCAGGCGGCTCGGGTCGAGGCTCGCGTCAGGCATGGCAGATTCCCCGTCCGGAATGGTCCGGTGCGTTTGCATGAATAGGCGTCGTTGAAGAAAACGGGCGGGTGAAGTTCGCCGAGGGTAGGCCGAGCGTGCCTGGCAAACGGCCGGGATGCCGTCCGCCATGACTGAGACGGGCTTGCATCGAAGGTTGTCTTGCGTCGAGGGCCATGCGTGTCCTTTCCGTTCAGAGCGGGCACCGCGCGAGCCGGTCGACGACGGCTCGCTTGCTGCGCGCGACTGCTTCCCACATATCGGGTAGTGCGTGCGATTGGGGAATCATATCGTCCGGCAAGGAGAAGCCAATTTCCCTATCTTTTTTGATTCCGATGATTTGGAGATATTTTTTCTATCTAACGCAGGCGCGGTACACGATGCCGAGCGGCGCGCGGAAGCCCGGCGAACTTGCGGACGCCGCGGCGGCTCATTCGAGCCGCTCGCGCGAATCCAGATCGGGGAGGTTCGACGTCGCGCCGATTCGGCGCAAAGCGTTCGCTTGCCGATTGGCACGTCTCGGCGTCAGCCACTTCCGGACGATGCGGTTCGACGGCTCGGCGTAGCTGCGCGCGATGGCGGCGCCCAGGCCGACGGAAAGGAGCAGATAGCCGACGAGAAGCGCCAATTTCTCGTCGCCCGTGACGTGCGACGGCGGATAAATGGTTCTCAGCAAGCCGAGCACGATAAGGTGGAACAGATAGAGCTCGTAGCTGAGCTTGCCGAGCGCTTCGATGAGCGCGGACACGCGCGCGGGCCGCAGCGACGTGCCGGCTGCGCAATTCGCGGACAGCAACAGAACCGCCGTGCCGAAGGCAATGGCGGTCACGCCGAGCACGTTGCTTTGCCCGATCGGCCAGGACAGGTAGACGAGCGCCATGCCCGCGGCCGTCAACCCCGTGAACATGGTCTGCGCGCGGCCGTGCCATTTGACTTTGCGTGCGAGCAATGCCGCGCAGCAACCGATGGCGATGGCATCGAAGCAGGCGAGATACGCATAGAGATAGTCGCCCTCGTCGCCTTGGTGGAAGAAACGATAGACGGGGCCGGCGACGATGCACGACAGCCAGAACACCACGAGCCGCGCCTCCCGGCGAAGCGCGACGCACAGCAGCGGGAACGACAGATAAAACACTTCCTCGACCGAAAGCGACCACAACACGCCGAGCGCATAGTTGGTCCAGCCGTGGGAGCCGACCAGCACGTTCATCCAGAACGTCAACGACGCGAGATTCACCAGCCAGAACGAAACCGGCGTGCCGGCCGGCGAGTGATTCTGAAAGATCGCGATGCCGGCCAGCGCCAGCGCGTTGACGATGGCCAACAACAGCAACAGGCAGGGGACGATGCGGGCGATGCGCAGCGCGTAAAACGTTCCGATATCGACGTGGCCGAGTTCGGACCAGCGCCGCATCGCGTTCGTCGTGATCAGATAGCCGGAGATCACGAAGAACATCGTGACGCCGTAGTTGCCGTTTCGCGCAACGGCACGCACCGCATTCCAGCCGAATACGTGCGACAGCGCAGTGTCGTCGAGCCGGTAAGCGATATTGAAATGGTGAAACAGCACGAGCAGGATCGAAAAGCCCCGCAGGAAATCGATCTTCCGGTTTCGCATGTCGGCGCCGTTCATCCCGCGTGCGTCGCCCACTGCACGAATGCCGAGCCGGCCTCGCGCAACACGGCCTCGCGTGCGTCCATGCTGACACCCGGCGCGTCGTAGTAGACGGCGACGAGCAACGGCGCGCGCCCGGGCGGACGGACTAGCGCGTAGTCGTTCGTCTCGCGGTCGACGCTGGTGCCGGGCCGGTCGGCGGCTTGCCAACCGGCGGGCAACACGGCGCGAATCCGGTTGAGCCCCGGCTTGCAGTCGGTCATGCCGCGCTCCAGTCGCGCGCGCGAGCCGGCGCTGAGCACGTCGCCGAGCAGCAGGCGCTGCGCCGTGGCGGCGATGGCCTTCGGCGTGGTGGTGTCGAGCACGCCGTGATAGCGGTTCGAGTCGGGCTCGTAGCGGTCGGAGCGCGTCACGGTATCGCCGAGGCCGCGAACGAAGCGCGTCAGCGCCGCAGGGCCGCCGGCGCTGCGCATCAGCAGGATCGCGGCCGTGTTGTCGCTCTCCACCAAAACCGCGCGGCAGAGCGCCTCGATCGACATCGCACCCTGAGCGACGTTGGCCTTCGTCACCGGCGACGTGAAAATCAGGTCCTTTTCCGTGTAGTGGACGAGGCGATCTAGCCGCTCCGAGCCGCTGTCGACGCGTGCCAGGATCTGCGCGGCGAGCAGTCCCTTGAACGTGCTGCACATCAGGAAACGTTCGTCGGCGCGATGGCCGAGCGTGCGTCCCGAGCCGGTATCGATCGCGAACACGCCGAGGCGGCCGCCGCTTCTGCGCTCGATTTCGGCAAGCGGCGATTCTTCGGCTGCGCGCAGCGCGGGAGCCATGCACGTGCCGGCGAGCAGCGGTAATCCGATCAGTAGTTTTCTGCGCAGGAGCGAGTGGGGCACGGTCGGGTCCGGTGGGTTAGGGCAAGGAACAGGAGGAGACACGCTCGACACGTCGAAGCGTGTCACGCGAATCGAGTATCACGTCGCGACGGCCGATGACCACGCGCGCTTCGAGTACATCGTCGCCGAACGTCGGGGGATTTTCGCAGGGCAGAGGCGCTGTTTGCGCAGTACGTTCGAGCCGCTTGGGTTTCTCGCTGGGTTGCGACACCCAGGCATCGACTACGGCCTCGAAGAACAAAAAAAGCGCCTGCCGGATATGGGACAGGCGCGCTTAAAGGCACTCGGTCAGAAAAGCCGCGCGAATGAGCCGCCGCTTGAATCACGCATCGCTCGGGCAATTGCTGCTCGGCCCGATTCAATCGCGGCACTTCGCTTGCGATAAGAAAGCATACGCCGCACAACACGCAAACGATATCGCGTGTCTGAGGAAATCGATGTGCTCGTGCAGCATGCGTTTCAAGCGCATGTTTGATACATGTTCAGAATTCGCCGAACGGGCGCGCATCCGCCCACGCCGGTCGTGGATGTTGCAACACGGCATCGAACCTCGCGAGAAAAACGAAACCGCCGGACGACGCGACTGCTGGCGGCGCGTCGACCCGGCGGTCCGTGTGATCGGCCGGCCGATACCGGCCGGCGCAATTACACGTCGAAGAACACGGTTTCGTTCGGCCCCTGCATGCGGACGTCGAACCGATACACGACCGGGCGCCCCGGCTGCGCGTCGCGCTTCGCCACCAGCGTCGCGCGACGCTCGGCGGGCACGAGGTTGAGCACCGGATCGGCCGCGTTCGCCGCGGCTTCGTCGTCGAAATACACGCGCGTGAACGCATGCGTGAGGATCCCGCGCATCATCACCGTCACGTTGATGTGCGGCGCTTTGTCGGTGGCGATGCGGCCGGGCTTCACCGTCTCGACGACGAAGCGGTGCTGCGCATCGGTGCCCGTGCCGACCCGCGCGAAGCCCGTGAAGCCGGACTTCGCGACGTCGTCGCGCGATGCCGGAAAGCGGCCGGCGCCGTCCACCTGCGTGAATTCGAGCATCGCGTCGCTGACGACGTTGCCGTCGCCGTCGAACACCTGCCCGACCAGCAGCACGTGCTCGCCATCGGCATGCGGTGCGGCGATCGTCGGCGTGAACAGGCTCTTCAGGTCGTAACCGTATTGCTGCGGGCACAGGCCGTACGCGAAGTACGGGCCGACGGTTTGCGAAGGGGTTTGCTTCAGCGTCGTCATGGTTCAGCGCTCCATCGGGGTAGCGTCACGGCCGCGCAGCACGATGTCGAATTCGTAGCCGAGCGCATGGCCTTCTTCGGTGGTGTCGAGCGAGAAGCGCGAGATCAGGCGATCGCGCGCGGCCTCCGGCGTGCCCTGGAAGATCGGGTCGTACGCGAGCAGCGGGTCGCCGGGGAAGTACATCTGCGTGACGAGGCGCGAGCCGAAGTAGTCGCCGAACAGCGAGAAGTGGATGTGATTCGGACGCCACGCGTTCGGATGGTTGCCCCACGGATAGGCGCCGGGCTTGATCGTCAGGAAGCGGTAGCGGCCTTCGGCGTCGGTCATGCAGCGGCCCGCGCCGAGGAAGTTCGGATCGAGCGGCGCGTCGTGCTGGTCGACCTTGTGCACGTAGCGGCCGGCCGCGTTCGCCTGCCACACTTCGACGAGCGTGTTGCGCACCGGTTTGCCGCCCTCGTCGAGCACGCGGCCCGTGACGACGATGCGCTCGCCGAGCGGTTCGCCGTTCTTCACCGCGTTCTTCGTCAGGTCGTGGTCGAGCGGGCCGAGATCTTCCGCGCCGTAGACGGGCGCGTACTGGTCGCGCAGCCGCTCCTTCAGCGGGATCATCGGGCGCGTCGGGCCGCGCTTGACCGACGAACGGTAGTCGGGATGGACATACGCGGGATGCGACGGCCAGTCGCGCGGCGTGAGAATCGTGGGGGAATCCATCGGGCGTCTCCTGTTGGGTTATTTCGCGTGAGTGGATGGCAGGACTTTAGCCAATCCGGAAAGTTATGAAAAATGACCTTTTTTCGCGAATTGCATAACCGGGAGTTATGGTCGGCCGCCCAATGAAAGATCCGCCGGACAGAAGATCCGTCCGGCGGAGAAAGCGATCGGGCGTCGCATCGTCGGTGACGACTCCGTGCACGGCCCTCCAGCCCGCCCGTCGCTGCTTTTTGTCGGTTCTTCTTGTTTTTGTTCGAAGGTCTCCCCGCGCGCCGCGCGGTTCGCCGTTACGGGCGGGCGGGATCGAACACGATCCCGTCGAACTCGACCGACAGCCGGCCGCTGCGCAGCAGCGCGGCGGCCGTCGCCGCGCGGTCGGCGCCGATCACGTCGGCGACGTAGTTGGCGCAGAACCCGCGCCCCGCCAGCATGCCGAAGCGGCCGCCGAGCAGCACATCGATCCGCTGTTCGGCCAGCGCGTGCACGCTGCGCTGCGCGTCGGCAGTCGCGGCCGCGACGCGGCGCGCCAGTGCGATGCGGCCGCCGTCGGCCCGGGCGACGAAACGCGACAGCGGCGTGAGCTTCGTACGCGCCCAGGCGGGTTCGGCGATCAGCGGCTCGTCGCCGGACGTATCGACGACGATGCCGAACCGGTCGGCCCACGAGCCGCCGTGGTCGGCCGCGGCGCCCGGCTTGCGGGACGGCGCGCGGATGAACAGCAGATCGCCGACGTGCGCGCCGGCCGCCAGCGTGCGCAGCGTGGCGAGCGGCAGCATGCGCTCGGTGTCGCGCGCGGCGCGCGGCGCGGGGTGATGCGGCTCGAAGGCAGGGGCGTCGGTTC
The DNA here is from genome assembly GCF_004368385.1 of Burkholderia sp. B10. Taxonomy (NCBI): domain Bacteria; kingdom Pseudomonadati; phylum Pseudomonadota; class Betaproteobacteria; order Burkholderiales; family Burkholderiaceae; genus Burkholderia; species Burkholderia sp. B10. Next base: position 31,761 of record NZ_PQMX01000057.1, read on the forward strand.
GGGTGTTCATCGCGGCTCCGTCGGTGGGTGACAGCACGGAGCGGATTATGCAGACGAGTAACCCAAAGTGCTCACGCGGATGCGTCGGTAGCCTAATATCCGACCTGGAGCAACATTTTTCGATACTGGAATGACCGAAACCGCCCAACTCATCCACACGTTGAAGCGCCTGTTGAAGGCGCATGGAATGACCTATCGCGACGTCGCGCGTGCGCTCGACGTGTCCGAGACGAGCGTGAAGCGCCTGTTCGCGAGCGGCCGCTTCACGCTGGAGCGCGTCGTGGAGATCGCGCAACTGCTCGGCTATACGCTGGCCGAGCTGGTGCAGGAGGCGTCGGCGTCCGCGCCGCGCCTGCGGGTGCTGACCGAGCAGCAGGAGGCGCTGCTGGTCTCGGACGAGAAGCTGCTGCTGGTCGCCGTCTGCGCGGTCAATTACTGGACCGTGCAGGACATCGTGTCGGCCTACTGCCTGACGCACGCCGAATGTGTGAAATACCTGCTGATGCTCGACCGGATGAACGTGATCGCGCTGCTGCCGGGCGACCGCATCCGCGTGCGCGTCGCACGCGATTTCGACTGGCTGCCGGGCGGGCCGATTCGGCGGTATTTCCACGCGCACGTGCTCGACGATTTTCTCGGCAGCCGCTTCGACGGGCCGGGCGAGACGATGATGTTCTCGCAGGGGATGCTGACCGACGCGGCCGCGGCGGAACTCGAGCAGGAACTGCGGCGGCTCGGCAGCAAGGCGGCGGCGCTGCACGCGGAGTCGTCGTCGGCGCCGCTCGGGCAGAAGCGCGGAACGGGCCTGCTGATCGCGAAGCGCATCTGGGAGCCGACCGGTTTCCACGCGCTGCGGCGTCACGGGTAACGCCGCAGCGGCGCGCTTGGGTCTTTCCGGAAAGTTATGCAAAATGGCGCTACATCGTCATTCGTATAACTGCCCGTTATGAATAACCGTATCGCGGACGGCCGCGTCAAATTCCGGCACCTGCAGTGTTTTCTCGCGGTCGCGCAACTGGGCGGCGTGCAGAAGGCGGCCGAAAGTCTGTCGATCACGCAGCCGGCCGTGTCGAAGACGATCGCCGAACTGGAGGCGATCCTCGGCGTGAAGCTGTTCGAGCGTGGGCGGCACGGCGCGCAACCGACCCGCGAAGCGCAACTGTTCATCCCGCATGCGAACGCGTGCGTGCTCGCGCTGCGGCAGGGCGTCGGGCTGCTCGCGCGCGAGGGCGGGGCTGCTGCGGCGACGCTCGAAATCGGCATGCTGCCGACGGTCGCCGCATCGCTCGCGCCCGCGTTGATGAAGGCGTTGGCCGCGCGCTGGCCGCGCGTCGTCGTGCGGATCGCGACGGCCGCGAATGCCGAGCTGCTGGAGCGGCTGAAGGCGGGGGCGATCGAATGCGCGATCGGCCGTCTGTCGGAGCCCGAGCGGATGATCGGGCTCGCCTTCGAGCAGTTGTACAACGAGCCGCTCGTCGCGGTCGTGCGCGCCGGCCATCCGCTGCTCGCCAGCGCCGCGCCGGCCGCCGAACTGGCGCGCTATCCGGTCGTGCTGCCGCCGTTCGGCACGCTGATCCGCCAGTCGGCCGAGCAGGTGCTCGGCGCATGCGGCGCGCCGCCGCTCGATTCGTTCATCGAGGTGTTGTCGGTGTCGGTCGCGCGCGCGCTTGCGCTCGAGAACGAGGCGGTGTGGTTCGTGCCGCTCTACGCGGCCGAATATGATCTCGCGGCCGGTACGCTCGCGCGCTTGCCGTTGCCGTCGGCCGGTGCCGACGAACCGGTCGGGCTCGTGCTGCGCACCGATGCTCAGCCGTCGCCCGTGGCCCGGACGCTGATCGACGCGCTGCGCGAGATCGCTCGCACACGGCTGCGCGACGTGCAGGCGAGCCGCGCGCCGCGCGCTGCACGCAAGCCGGGGCGCCGCGAGCGCTGAGTTGGGCTGGCCGGTGCGCGGTGCCGGGTGTCGTCGTTCGCGGCGAAGCGTCCGGTCGGCGATGCGGCTGGCGCCGGCAGCGGCTTCAGCGCCGGCCTCACGTCATCGGGGTGATTCGTTGCGCCGACAGATTCGATCGGCGACGCGCCGTGCGGCGACGCAACGCGGCACGCTGCCGCGCCTCGCGCACGAATGCGCGTTAGTGCACGTTAGTGCGCCGGTCACGCGCGCCGTCCCGCGAGCCGCAGATAAAGCAGCGCCGCGCCCGCCAGCAGCAACGGGAAGAACAAATACCAACCGGTCGTCAGAAACAGCCCGGCCACGGCGATCAGCGAAACCCACGCGCAGCGATACGCGGCGCTCGCACGCGGCAGCAGCTTCAGCGCGGCGGCGGCGCCGAGCCCGTACACCATCACGAAGCAGCCCGACGTGACGAGCACGAGCGGTTTCGGCCCGACGTCGGAGAACGCGGTCGCGGCCAGCGCGGCGGTGGCCAGCGCCGCGATCACGCCGAGGCTGCGGCGCGGTACGCCGCCCACCTGACTGCCTTGCGCGAGCCACGCGGGCAGTGCGCCGTCGCGCCCGAGCGCGGCCCCGAGCTTCGCCGCGCCGGCGAAATACGCGTTCATCGTCCCGAGCGTGAGCAGCAGCGCCGCGGCCGCGGCCAGCACCTGCGCATGGCCGCCGATGCCGCCCGCGATCAGTTCTGCGAGCGGCGCGCCCGACGCGCCGGCCGACGGGCCGAGCACCGTCACGCTGGCCGCGGCGACCGACAGATACAGGAACCCGACCACCACGACGGCGATGCCGGCCGAGCGCGGCATGTCGTGCGCCGGCCGGCGGAATTCGGCGGCGAGGTGCGTGATCGCCTCCCAGCCCGCGAAGCTCCACACCAGCAGCGCCGCGGCCTGACCGACCGCGAGCCAGCCGTGCGGCGCGAACGGCTGCAGGTTCTCCGGGCGCGCATGCGGCGCGGACGCGAGCACGGCGGCGAGCAACAGCGTGACGAGCAACGCCGACAACACGAGCTGCATGCGGCCCGACACTGTGACGCCGAACGCATTCGCGGCCGATACGGCGGCGATCAGCGCGGCGGCCGTGACCACGACGGTCGTATGCCCGCCGCCGATCACGGCCGCCACGTATGCGCCGCCGAACATCGCGGCGGCCGGTGCGCCGGCCGGCACCGCGAAATAGAAACACCAGCCGACGATCGCCGCGGCCTTCGGCCCGAACGCGCGGCGCGCATAGGTGGACACGCCGCCCGCGTCGGGATAGCGCGCGCCGAGTGCGGCGAAGGTCGCCGCCAGCGGTCCGGACAGCACGACGAGCCCCGCCCACGCGAGCAGCGAGGCCGGCCCGGCGACCTCGGCGGCGAGCGCCGGCAACGCAATGACGCCGGTGCCGAGCACCGCGCCGATATACAGCGCGGCGCCCTGGAAAATCGTCAACGAGCCTGCGTGATGGACGGCAGGCGAATCGGCATGCGAGGGCATGAAAGGCAGTCTCCGGAACGCGTGGGATGCGCGCGGTCGGGCGCGCGTCGAGTCGTTCGATGCTACCCGAACCGGCATGGCGAAACGGCGCGGCGTTCAGTAGTCTGCGACCTGCAGCGTGTCAGCCTGTGTCAGTGGCGGCGCGCGAGCCGCAGCCGCGCATCCTCGCGCGCGGCGGGCGTCAGGTCGGCCGCGTAGTGGAACGTGCCCGAGACGAGCGACGCGATCGGCACGCCGTCGCGGAACAGCAGGCGATTGCCGGCGAGCGCCGGCACCTTGTCGCCGGGCAGCAGCGTGCCGGCAAGGTTCAGCGGGTCGACGCCGGTCACGCACACGTACTGCCCGTCGCCCGGCTGCCGGCGCACTTCACGCAGGACCGGGATCGCTTCCGGCAGCGCGAACTGCTCGCCCGCGATGCCGGCGACGAAGCGGCCGCCGCGAATCTCGCCGCGCGCCTCGAGCCGTTGCAGCACGCGCACGAGCTCGCGCCAGCTCGGCAGCCATTCGGCCTCGCGCTCGAGCAGCCGCCAGAACACCACGCCATAGCGGCGCAGCAGCGTCCACACGATGTGCTCGAGCGCATCGGGATCGGTCGCCGTTGCGCCGCGCTTCGGCGCGGGCGCCGGCGCATCGTCCGGCACCGCGCCGCGCTGCACGAGCGCCCAGCGGCCCGCATCGTCCATCCCGCCGATCAATGCGCCGCCGCGCCGCGTGCGCGGCGCATACGTCGCGCTGCGCTTGACCGCCGGCTTCAGCAGCGCGCGCAGCCCGGCGAAGCTGTCCGCATTCACGAGGCCGGCAGACACCAGCTCGCCGAGCGCCTGCTCGAGCTCGACGGGGAGCATGTGCAACTCGTCGAGCAGCGCGTCGAAGAACATCGCGCCATGGGCGACGAGCGCGTCGCGCACCTGCGTCGCGCGCGCGGACAACGCCGGTTGCGCGTCGGGGTCGCGCAGCGCCTGCCATGCGCGCAGGTGGCGGCGCGGCAGCAGCACGACCGGCGTGGTCTTCACCGGCGTGCCGGCCGCGCGTGCCGGTGCGCCGATGCGCGTCCACACGAGCTTGCCCGAGCGGCACAGCTCGTCGAGGCCGCCGGCCGTGTAGTCGGTCAGGCGCGCAGGCAGCAGCGCGTCTTCCCAGGCGCCGGCCGCCGCCTCGTATCCTTCGAGCTGCTCGACGACGGCCGCGAGCGCGTCGCGGCCCGTGCCGCGCGTGTCGGGCGTCAGGTGCTGCCAGTGCAACAGGAACCGCATGAAATCCGCGCGCTCGACCGGCTCGATCTCGCGGCGCAAGCGCTTGACCGTATAGCGATGAATCCGGGCGAGCAGGTGGCGTTCGCACCATTCGTCGTTCGTCGCGCCGGGCGTGAAGCGGCCGCGCATCACGTAGCCCTCGCGCTCCAGCGCGGCGAGCGCCGTCTCGACCGACGCGGGCGGCAGGCCGAGCGGCTCGGCGATCGCGCCGACCGTCAGCGGCCCGAAGCCGGTGAGCCGCGCACGGATCACGTCGACGAGCGCCGCGTCCGCTTCCCACGGCTGCGCGCACGCCGCGGGCACCTTCAGCGCGGGGCTGAAACGTGCGTCGGGATGCAGCGCGCGCATGCACACCAGACGTTCGACCGGCACCCACAGCACATGGCCGTCGGGCGTGACGCAGCGCGTCGCGCGACGGTGTTCGGCGAGCGCCGCGAGCCATGCGGGCCAGCCGTCGTGCGCGTTCGCCTCGCTGTCGGCGACGCACGCGAGCGTGAGCAGCGCATCGTGCATTTCATGCGCGTCGCGTGCGAGCGGCCACGCTTCGTCGCGCACCGCGGCGATCGCATCGGCGTCGAGCGCGCCGAGATCGTCGGCGGATTCGGGGTCGCTCCAGCGGCGCGACTGCACGGCCTGCGTGCGGCGCTCCTCGAGCGGCGCATCGTCGAGGAACGCATACGGCTTCGCGTTCAGGATCTCGGCCGCGAGCGGCGACGGCGCGGGCAGGTCGCGCGCGATCAGCTCGATTTCGCCGCTTTCGATCCGGCGCAGCAGCGCGAGCCAACCGTCGGCGTCCATCGCGTCGTGCAGGCAATCGTCGAGCGTCTGGTCGACGAGCGGATGATGCGGGATCTCGCGTTCGCCGACGACGTTCTCGAGGCAGGCGGCCTGATCGGGGAACACGGTCGCGAGCAGATCGTCGCTCTTCATCCGCTGCAGTTGCGGCGCGGTGCGCCGGCCGCCGGTGAAGCGCGGCAGCGCGAGCGAGGTCGTCGCATTCCAGCGCCAGCGCACGCCGAACAGCGGCGCGTCGAGGAGGGCCTGCACCAGCACATGCTCGGCGCTGGCGGAGCGCAGGTAGCGCCACACTTCGTCGAGCGCGAAGCTGTGCGCAAGCGACAGCGACAGGACGATCGCGTCGTCGGTCGCGGCCGCCTGCAGTTCGAAGTTGAAGCTGCGGCAGAAGCGCTTGCGCAGCGCGAGCCCCCACGCGCGGTTGATGCGGCTGCCGAACGGCGAATGAATCACCAGCTGCGTGCCGCCCGACTCGTCGAAGAAACGCTCCATCACGAGCGTGTGCTGGGTCGGCAGCGCGCCCAGCGCCGCGCGCGTGCGTGCGAGGTAATCGACGATCTGGCGCGCCGCTTCGGGCGATAGCCGAAGCTCGTCGACGAGCCAGCGCAGCGCCGGCGCGAGACGGCTTTCCGCGGCGGCGAGGGCGGTGTCTGTCGCATTGCTGCGCGACGCTTCGATCGGCTTCGACTTCGATTTCGACTTGGCCGCTGCGCCGTTCGCGTCCGCGCTCGCACTCGCGCCGCGCGGCCGATCGCTCCGCGCGGGCTCGCGTTCGCCGGCCTGCACGAGCCGGTCGCCTTCGGCGAGCAACCCGTCGAGCCGCGCGCGCAGCCGGCCGACCGCTGCCGACAGCTCGTCGCTGCGTCCCGGCGCTTCGCCGAGCCAGAACGGAATGCTCGGCGGCTGGCCGCGCGCATCCTCGACGCGCACGCGGCCCGTCTCGACGCGAATGATCCGGTACGACTGATTGCCGAGCTGGAACACGTCGCCGGCCAGGCTCTCGACCGCGAAATCCTCGTTGACGGTGCCGACCTGGATGCCCTGCGGTTCCAGCAGCACGGCGTAGTCGGCCATGTCGGGGATCGTGCCGCCCGACGTCGTCGCGGTCATCATCGCGTTGCGGCGGCCGCGCACCGTGCCGCCGACCACGTCGCGATGCAGATACGCGCCGCGCACGCCGCGCCGGCTCGTGAAGCCTTCGGCGAGCATCTTGAGCACGTCGTCGAAGCGCTCGCGCGACAGGCGCGCATAGGGCGCCGCGCGCGTGAAGGCCGCGTACAACGCATCTTCCTGCCACGGCGTGCAGGCGACCTCGGCGACGATCTGCTGGGCGAGCACGTCGAGCGGCGCTTCGGGAATGCGCAGCGTGTCGAGCTCGCCGCGCCGCACGCAGTCGAGCAGCGCCGCGCATTCGACCAGCTCGTCGCGCGACAGCGGAAACAGGCGGCCCTTCGGCACGCCGCCGACGTGGTGGCCCGAGCGGCCGACGCGTTGCAGGAACGGCGCGATGCCGCGCGGCGAGCCGACCTGGCAGACGAGATCGACGTCGCCGATGTCGATGCCCAGTTCGAGCGACGCGGTCGCGACCAGCAGCTTCAGCTCGCCGCGCTTCAGCCGCCGTTCGGCCTCGAAGCGGTGTTCCTTCGCGAGACTGCCGTGATGCGCGGCGATCGCGTCCTTGCCGAGACGCTCCGCGAGATGGCGCGCCATGCGTTCGGCGGTGCGCCGCGTGTTCACGAACACGAGCGTCGTGCGATGCGCGGCCGCGAGCGCGGCGATGCGGTCGTACACCTGGTCCCACACGTCGGTCGCCATCACCGGTTCGAGCGGCACGTTCGGCAGTTCGAGCGCGAGGTCGCGTTCGCGCGTGTGGCCAGTATCGACGATCGTGCAGTCGCGCGGCGCGTCGGCCGGGCCGCCGACCAGGAAGCGCGCGACCGCCTCGATCGGCTTTTGCGTGGCCGACAGCCCGATGCGCGGCAGCGCGCGGCCCGTCAGCGCGTCGAGACGCTCCAGCGACAGCGCGAGATGGCTGCCGCGTTTGGACGACGCGAGCGCGTGGATCTCGTCGACGATCACCGAACGCACGCTCGACAGCATTTGCCGCCCGGACGTCGACGACAGCAGCACGTACAGCGACTCCGGCGTCGTCACGAGGATGTGCGGCGCGCGTTTGCGCAGCGCGGCGCGCTCGGACTGCGTGGTGTCGCCGGTGCGCACCGCGGTGCGGATCGCCGGCACCGGCAGGCCGAGGCGGGCGAGCGATTCGGCGATGCCGGCGAGCGGCGCGTCGAGGTTCACGTGGATGTCGTTCGACAGCGCCTTCAGCGGCGACACGTAGACGACGAGCGTCGCGTCGGGCAGCGCGCCATCGTGGGCGAGCGCGTCGCGCACGAGATCGTCGAGCGCGCACAGGAACGCGGTGAGCGTCTTGCCCGAGCCGGTCGGCGCGGCGACCAGCGTCGAGCGGCCCGCCTTGATGTGCGGCCACGCGAGCGCCTGCGCGCCGGTCGGCGCGGCGAACGTGCGGCGGAACCACGCGGCGACGGCCGGGTGGAACGCGTCGAGCGCTTGGGCGGGGCGGGTGGCGGTGACGTCCATCGGTGCCTTGAAATGGGGTGCGAGCGAGCGGGCGCGCGAACGGCGACGCGCATCGTCAGTGTGCCAGACGTCGCGTGCGCGTGTCGGGCGTGGGCGGCGCGGCAGACGCGCGCTTCAGGAATGCAGATGAGGTGCGCGGGCGGGGTTTCAATAGGCGCGCGTGGGGATGGCGCCGGTTGGTTACGGGG
>NZ_PQMX01000058.1:0-38373 GCF_004368385.1 Burkholderia sp. B10
CCCTCACCCGATTCCCCGAAATACCCCCCTTTCACGGCTTTGCTCGACCGATCGGCGTTTGACGCGCGCATGAATAATCGGTGTCACTGGAAAACGGCATTTCGCCGTACCCGACTGGAGGCCCCGTGGCAGACGAGAGCGATCTCGACAGAACCGAAGCCGCCACTCCGAGACGCCGCGAGAAGGCGCGCGAGGAGGGGCAGGTCGCGCGTTCGCGCGAGCTGGCTTCGTTCGCGCTGCTCGCGGCCGGGTTCTACGGCACGTGGCTCGTGTCGGGGCCGTCGGGCGCCCATCTGCAGACGATGCTGCGCAGTGCGTTCACCTTCGACCGCGCGACCGCGTTCGACACGCACCGGATGCTGTCGGCCGCCGGCACGGCGAGCGCCGAAGGCCTCGCCGCGGTGCTGCCGATCCTCGCCCTCACGGGCCTCGCCGCCCTGCTCGCGCCGATGGCGCTCGGCGGCTGGCTGATCTCGCAGAAGACGTTCGAGCTGAAGTTCGACCGCCTCGACCCGATCGCGGGCCTCGGCCGCATGTTCTCGATCCAGGGGCCGATCCAGCTGGCGATGTCGGTGGCCAAGACGATGGTCGTCGGCGGCATCGGCGGAGTCGCGATCTGGCGCAGCAAGGACGAGCTGCTCGGCCTCGCGACCCAGCCGCTCGGCGCGGCGCTCGCCGATGCGCTGCATCTGGTCGCCGTGTGCTGCGGCACGACGGTCGCCGGGATGCTGGTGCTGGCCGGTCTCGACGTGCCTTACCAACTCTGGCAGTACAACAAGAAGTTGCGCATGACGAAGGAAGAAGTGAAGCGCGAGCATCGCGAGAACGAAGGCGATCCGCACGTGAAGGGCCGCATCCGCCAGCAGCAGCGCGCGATCGCGCGGCGCCGGATGATGGCCGCCGTGCCGAAGGCCGACGTGGTCGTCACCAACCCGACGCACTTCGCGGTCGCGCTGCAATACACCGACGGCGAGATGCGTGCGCCGAAGGTCGTCGCGAAGGGCGTGAACCTCGTCGCCGCGCGCATCCGCGAGCTCGCGGCCGAGCACAACGTGCCGCTGCTCGAGGCGCCGCCGCTCGCGCGTGCGCTGTATCACAACGTCGAACTCGAACGCGAGATTCCCGGCTCGCTCTACTCGGCCGTCGCCGAGGTGCTCGCGTGGGTCTATCAGCTGAAGCGCTTCCGCTCGGAAGGCGGCGCGTTCCCCGCCGCGCCCGTCGACATCGACGTGCCGGCCGAGCTGGACAAGGGCGCGTCGGTATCGGCCGACGACGCGCGTGAAGAAGCCGAGGACGCGCTCGGCAAGCAAGGAAACGCGGCATGAGCACTCCGACCACCGGCCTGTTCGCGAAGCGCCCGAACCCGTTCGCCGGCGCGAACCTGCGCGGCCTCGCGGGCCCGGTCCTCATCTGCATGATTTTGGGGATGATGATCCTGCCGCTGCCGCCGCTGCTGCTGGATCTGCTGTTCACCTTCAACATCGCGCTGTCGGTGATGGTGCTGCTCGTCAGCATGTACACGATGAAGCCGCTCGACTTCGCCGCGTTCCCGAGCGTGCTGCTGTTCTCGACGCTGCTGCGCCTGTCGCTGAACGTCGCGTCGACGCGCGTCGTGCTGCTCGAAGGCCACACCGGCCCCGACGCGGCCGGCCAGGTGATCGAGGCGTTCGGGCACTTCCTGGTCGGCGGCAACTTCGCGGTCGGCATCGTCGTGTTCGTGATTCTGATGATCATCAACTTCATGGTGATCACGAAGGGCGCGGGGCGGATCGCCGAAGTGTCCGCGCGCTTCACGCTCGACGCGATGCCCGGCAAGCAGATGGCGATCGACGCCGACCTCAACGCGGGCCTCGTCAACGAAGAGCAGGCGCGCAAGCGCCGCCAGGCCGTCGCGCAGGAAGCCGAGTTCTACGGGTCGATGGACGGCGCGTCGAAGTTCGTGCGCGGCGACGCGATCGCCGGCCTGATCATCATGGCGATCAACGTGATCGGCGGGCTGATCGTCGGGATGGTCCAGCACGACATGAGCTTCGCGGCGGCCGGCACCAACTACACGCTGCTGACGATCGGCGACGGCCTCGTCGCGCAGATCCCGTCGCTCGTGATTTCGACGGCGGCCGGCGTGATCGTGTCGCGCGTCGCGACCGACGAGGACATCGGCACGCAGATCACCGGCCAGCTGTTCACCAACCCGCGCGTGCTGACCATCACCGGCGCGATCATCGTGCTGATGGGCCTGATCCCCGGCATGCCGCACTTCGCGTTCCTCGCCCTCGGCGGCGGCGCGATCTGGCTGGCGCGCACGCAGGTGCGCCGCGCGGCGGCCCGCAAGGCGGCCGGCGACGTGACCGAGATCGCGCCGCCCGCCGCGCTGCCGAGCGACAGCCACGAGGCGACCTGGGACGACGTGCAGCTGATCGACCCGCTCGGCCTCGAAGTCGGCTACCGGCTGATTCCGCTGGTCGACAAGAACAGCGACGGCGAGCTGCTCAAGCGCATCAAGAGCATCCGCAAGAAGTTCGCGCAGGAGATCGGCTTCCTGCCGCCGGTGATCCACATTCGCGACAACCTCGAGCTGCGGCCGAACGCATACCGGATCGCGCTGAAGGGCGTCGAGATCGGCGCGGGCGAGGTGTTCCCGGGCCAGTGGCTCGCGATCAACCCCGGCCAGGTGACGGCCGCGCTGCCCGGCGCGGTGACGCAGGACCCGGCGTTCGGGCTGCCGGCCGTGTGGATCGACGTCGCGATGCGCGAACAGGCGCAGGTGTACGGCTACACGGTGGTCGACGCGAGCACGGTGGTCGCGACGCACCTGAACCATCTGGTGGTGCAGCACGCGGCCGAGCTGCTCGGCCGTCAGGAAGTGCAGTCGCTCGTCGAGCGCACCGGCAAGGACGCGCCGTCGCTCGTCGAGGACTTGATCCCGAAGACGATCTCGCTCACCACGCTGCAGAAAGTGCTGCAGAACCTGCTCGAGGAAGGCGTGCCGATCCGCGACATGCGCACGATCCTCGAGTCCGTGTCCGAGCACGCGGGCCGCGGCGACGCGTACGAGATCACCGCCGCGGTGCGCCTGTCGCTCGGCCGTGCGATCACGCAGCAGTGGTATCCGGGCGCGGGCGAGATGCAGGTGATGGGCCTCGACTCGAATCTCGAGCGCGTGCTGTCGCAGGCGCTCGCGACCGGCGCGAACCCGGGCCTCGAGCCCGGCCTCGCGCACAACCTTCTGACCGGCACGCAACAGGCGATGCTGCGTCAACAGAATCTCGGGCTGCCGCCGGTGCTGCTGGTGCAGCACGCGCTGCGCGCGATGCTCGCGCGCTTCCTGCGCCGCAGCCTGCCGCAACTGAAAGTGCTGTCGTACGCCGAAGTGCCGGACACACGCACGATCAAAGTCGTTAACGTCATCGGGGGTTCCGCTTGAACATTCGCAAATTCACCGGCGCGACGAGCCGCGACGCGCTGCGTCTCGTGCGCGAGGCACTCGGCGCCGATGCCGTCGTGCTGTCGAACCGCACGCTCGATGACGGCAGCGTCGAAATCGTCGCACTCGCCGACTCGGATCTCGCCGCGGTCGCGCCGCAGGCCGCCGCACGCGTGCGCGCCGCCGTGCCGCGCATGCCGGAATCGGTGCCGGCCGCCGCCGTGCCGGGCATCGTGACGCGCCCCGGCGCGACGTTCCCGCGCCCGGTCGTCAATCCGGCCGTCAATCCCTACGCAGCCGGCGACGGCGGGCTGCCCGACGTGTTCTCGTCGGTGTTCGGCGCGAGCGCCGACACGATCCAGACGTCCGAAGCGGCCGCCTTCGATGCCGCCCACCACGCCGAGGCGCAGTCGAGCGCCGCGGCAGCGTCGCCGGCCGAGCCGGCGTCGGCGCCGGCCGCCGGCGCGCCCGCCGCAGCGTCGGCTGAACCGGCCGCATGGCTCGTCGAGCATGCGAAGCGCCTCACGCAGCAGCGCGAAGCGCTCAACGCCCGCCTGCAGGGCGCGCCGGCCGCGCCCACCGCGCCCACGCGTGCACGCCACGACGCGGCACCCGCGGCGCCGGCCGGCTGGGCGCGCGACATCGTGCGCGATGCCGAGCGCCGGATGGCGCCGCCTGCGCGTGCGAACGACGCCCGCGCCGAGAAGCCGGCCGAGCGCACGCGCCTGCCCGCCGATGCGGCCGCCGCGGTGGCCGATGCGGTGAAGGTGCGGATCGAAAGCATCGTCAATGACACGGTGATGAACGAGCTCGGCGCGATGCGCGGGATGATGGAGGAGCAGTTCGACAGCCTGATGTGGCATGACCGCCAGCGCCGCAGCCCGGTGCACGGCGCGCTGACCAAGCATCTGTTCTCGGCCGGCTTTTCCGCGCAGCTGGTGCGGATGCTGGTCGACAACCTGCCGTCCGGCGACGGCCCGCAGAGCTTCGAACAGGCGGCCGAATGGGCGCAATCGGTGCTCGCCGCGAACCTGCCGGTGCTCGAAAGCGAAGACGCGCTGATGGAGCGCGGCGGCGTGTTCGCGCTGATGGGGCCGACGGGCGTCGGCAAGACCACCACCACCGCGAAGCTCGCCGCGCGCTGCGTGATGCGCTTCGGCGCGAGCAAGGTCGCGCTCCTGACCACCGACAGCTACCGGATCGGCGGCCACGAGCAATTGCGCATCTTCGGCAAGATCCTCGGCGTGCCGGTGCATGCGGTGAAGGACGCGGGCGACCTCGCGCTCGCGCTGTCCGAGCTGCGCAACAAGCACATCGTGCTGATCGACACGATCGGCATGAGCCAGCGCGATCGCGCGCTGTCCGACCAGATCGCGATGCTGCACGGCGCGAACGCACCGGTGCAGCGCCTGTTGCTGCTGAACGCGACGAGCCACGGCGACACGCTCAACGAAGTCGTTCAGGCATACCGCAGCGCGGGCGAGCATCCGCACGGGCCGACGCCCGATCTGGCCGGCTGCATCCTGACGAAGCTCGACGAGGCGACCCATCTCGGCGGCGTGCTCGACACGGTGATCCGCTACAAGCTGCCGGTCCACTACGTGTCGACCGGCCAGAAAGTGCCGGAAAACCTGTACGTCGCGTCGACCCGGTTCCTGCTGAAGAGCGCGTTCTGCGTGCCGCGCGACGGCTCGCCGTTCGTGCCGCAGGACGAGGACATGCCGACGCTGCTGTCCGCGCTGACCGCGCGGTCCACCGCCGAACTGCACGAGGTGCGATTTGGATAAACGGATCATCGACCAGGCCGAAGGACTCCGGCGCCTGCTGGCCGGGCGGGCGTCGCGCATCGTCGCGGTGACGGGCGGCCCGCTGGGCGTCGGCTGCACGGCGGCCGTCGTGAATCTGGCAGCGGCGCTGAGCGCGCTGGGCAAGGACGTGCTCGTCGTCGACGAGCGCACCGACGTGCATTCGGCCACGGCGACGCTCGCCGGCGCATGGCTGCGCGACGGCGACCGCACGCGCACGCCGGCCGGCTTCGCGCTGTGCGCGGCCGCGGGCTTCGCGCGCGACGGCTACAGCGACGAGCAGCTGAGCGACTTCGTCGACGGCCAGGCCGACATCGTGCTGGTCGATGCGCAGCTCGGCGCGGACGGCGCGTTCTCCGCGCTCGCGCGCGAGGCGCACGACGTGCTGATCGTCACGCGCGTGGCCGCGCAGGCGATCACCGAGGCATACGCGTGCATGAAGCGCCTGCATTTCGCGCACGCGGTCGCGCAGTTCCGCGTGCTGACCAATCACGTCGGCAGCCACGCGGACGCGAAGACCGCCTTCGACAACCTCGCGGGCGTCGCGAGCCGCTACCTGACGGTGTCGATCGCCGATGCCGGCTGCGTGAGCGCCGATCCGCTCGTCGGGCACGCGCGCGAGCTGATGCATACCGCGGTCGACGCGTTCCCGTCGTCGGTCGCCGCGCGCGACTACCGGCAGATCGCCGGCGACCTGCTGTACTGGCCGATGCGCCCGCGCCCCGGCTCCGGCCGCGCCGTGCACGGGGGCGGCAAGCCGTCTTACGAGGCCGGTGCGGCGCACGCCGCGTGAGCGCCACCGCAAGGAGAGAGCCATGATGTACAACGCTCAAGGAAAGATGACCCAGGCCGACGTGCTCGCGCAATACGCGCCGCTCGTGCGGCGCCTGGGCCTGCAGCTCGTCGCGAAGATGCCGGCGAGCGTGGACCTCGACGACCTGATCCAGGCCGGCATGATCGGCCTGATGGACGCGGCCGGCCGCTACAAGGAAGACCAGGGCGCGCAGTTCGAAACCTACGCGACCCAGCGCATCCGCGGCGCGATGCTCGACGAGCTGCGCAGCAACGACTGGCTGCCGCGCAGCCTGCGCAAGACGTCGCGCGAGGTCGAACACGCGGTGCACCAGGTCGAGCAGCAGCTCGGCCGTTCGGCGAGCGAGGCCGAGATCGCGCAGCACCTGAAGATGCCGCTCGACGAATATCAGGAGATGCTGCAGGACCTGCACGGCAGCCAGCTGATCTACTACGAGGATTTCGACCGCGCGGCCGACGACGAGCCGTTCCTCGACCGCTATCGCGTCGATCACGCCGATCCGCTGTCGGCGCTGCTCGACGACCATCTGCGCGGCGCGCTGGTCGATGCGATCGACCGGCTGCCCGAGCGCGAGAAGCTGCTGATGTCGCTGTACTACGAGCGCGGGCTGAATCTGCGCGAGATCGGCGCGGTGCTCGAAGTGAGCGAGTCGCGCGTGTGCCAGCTGCACAGCCAGGCGGTCGCGCGCCTGCGCGCGCGGCTGCGCGAGCAGGCGTGGGTCGGCGCGGAGAACTGAGCGGCAGCGGCGGGCGTCGCGCGCGCCGACGCCGCGCGTGCGGCCGCCCGCCCAACCCCACATTTCTCGCCACGATTTGCTACAATCCTTCCCGTTTTCCGAGGAGCGTTGCGACGGACCGCCTGTGTCCGCCAGGCTCGGAAAGCTTCACCAAGCAGCCGTGCGGCGAAATTCGCGCCGGCTCCGCTTCCTGAACGGCGCTCACGTCACCAATTTCTAGAACTTTTTTAGAAAGGAGGGCGTGATGAACGCCATTATCGATTCGCAAGTTTCCAACGATTACGTCGTCGCCGACATGGCGCTTGCCGGCTGGGGCCGCAAGGAGCTGAACATCGCCGAGACCGAAATGCCGGGCCTCGTGCAGATTCGCGACGAATACAAGGCGCAGCAGCCGCTGAAGGGCGCGCGCATCGCCGGTTCGCTGCACATGACGATCCAGACCGGCGTGCTGATCGAGACGCTGAAGGCGCTCGGCGCCGAAGTCCGCTGGGCCTCGTGCAACATCTTCTCGACGCAGGACCACGCGGCCGCCGCGATTGTCGAGACCGGCACGCCGGTGTTCGCGTTCAAGGGCGAATCGCTCGACGAATACTGGGAGTTCTCGCACCGCATCTTCGAATGGCCGAACGGCGAATTCGCGAACATGATCCTGGACGACGGCGGCGATGCGACGCTGCTGCTGATCCTCGGCTCGAAGGCCGAGCAGGACCGTTCGGTGATCGCGAAGCCGACCAACGAGGAAGAAGTCGCGCTGTACAAGTCGATCGCGAAGCACCTCGACATCGACGCGAACTGGTACTCGAAGCGCCTCGCGCACATCAAGGGCGTGACCGAAGAGACGACGACGGGCGTGCACCGCCTGTACCAGATGGAAAAGGACGGCCGCCTGCCGTTCCCGGCGTTCAACGTGAACGACTCGGTCACCAAGTCGAAGTTCGACAACCTGTACGGCTGCCGCGAATCGCTCGTCGACGGCATCAAGCGCGCCACCGACGTGATGATCGCGGGCAAGGTCGCGGTCGTCGCGGGCTACGGCGACGTGGGCAAGGGCTGCGCGCAGTCGCTGCGCGGCCTGGGCGCGACCGTGTGGGTCACCGAAATCGATCCGATCTGCGCGCTGCAGGCGGCGATGGAAGGCTACCGCGTCGTGACGATGGAATACGCGGCCGACAAGGCCGACATCTTCGTGACGGCGACTGGCAACTACCACGTGATCAACCACGATCACATGAAGGCGATGCGTCACAACGCGATCGTCTGCAACATCGGTCACTTCGACTCGGAAATCGACGTCGCGTCGACCCGCCAGTACCAGTGGGAAAACATCAAGCCGCAGGTCGACCACATCATCTTCCCGGACGGCAAGCGCGTGATCCTGCTGGCCGAAGGCCGCCTGGTGAACCTCGGCTGCGCGACCGGCCACCCGTCGTTCGTGATGTCGAACTCGTTCGCGAACCAGACGCTCGCGCAGATCGAGCTGTTCACGCGCGGCGAACAGTACGAGAACAAGGTCTACGTGCTGCCGAAGCATCTCGACGAGAAGGTCGCGCGCCTGCACCTCGCGCGCATCGGCGCGAACCTGTCCGTACTGTCCGACGAGCAGGCCGCGTACATCGGCGTGGAGAAGGACGGCCCGTTCAAGCCGAACCACTACCGCTACTGATGCACCGCCGCCGCCGCGCCGCGTGCGTGCCGTTTCGGCCGTGCGCGGTGCGGCGGCGCGGCGCCGGAGCGCCGCTCGTCACGCCGCGTGCGCTTGCGCGCGGCGCGACCGGCGGCGCCGACCCGATGCACTGACCGTCCAGATCGACAACCGAACCGGAGCCCTCCATGAGCGTCATCCTCACCTGGGTCATCAACGCCCTCGCGCTGCTGATCATCACGTACCTCGTGCCGTCGATCCACATCAAGAGCTTCGGCACCGCGCTGATCGTCGCGGTCGTGCTCGGCCTGATCAACACGGTGATCCGTCCGGTGCTGATCCTGCTGACGCTGCCGGTCACGATCGTCACGCTCGGGGTCTTCATCCTCGTCGTGAACGCGCTGTGCTTCTGGTTCGCGTCGTCGCTGCTGAAGGGGTTCGAGGTGTCGGGGTTCTGGTCGGCGTTCTTCGGTTCGATCCTGTACAGCATCGTGTCGTGGCTGCTGTCGGCGCTGATCTTCGGGCAGCGCGACATCGGCTGACGGCCGCGCCCACTCTTGCGAATCATGAAACCGATCGAACTCTCGTTTGAATTCTTCCCGCCGAAGACGGCGGACGGCGTCGAGAAGCTGCGCGCGACGCGTGCGCAGCTGCTGCCGCTGAAGCCGAAATTCGTCTCCGTGACGTTCGGCGCCGGCGGCTCGACGCAGCAGGGCACGCTCGACACCGTGCTCGACATGCAGAAGGACGGCCTCGAGGCCGCGCCGCACCTGTCGTGCATCGGCTCGTCGCGAGACAGCCTGCGCGCGATCCTCGACCAGTACCGCTCGCACGGCATCCGGCACATCGTCGCGCTGCGCGGCGACCTGCCGTCGGGGATGGGCGAGGTCGGCGAGCTGCGCTATGCGTCCGAGCTCGTCAGCTTCATCCGCGCCGAGCACGGCGACTGGTTCCACATCGAAGTCGCCGGCTATCCGGAATACCACCCGCAATCGCGCTCGCCCGCGGCCGATCTGCAGAACTTCGCGCGCAAGGTGAAGGCCGGCGCGAATTCGGCGATCACGCAGTACTTCTTCAACGCCGACGCGTACTTCCGCTTCGTCGACGATGCGCGCAAGCTCGGCGTCGACGTGCCGATCGTGCCGGGCATCATGCCGATCACGAACTTCTCGCAACTGATGCGCTTCTCGGAAATGTGCGGCGCGGAAGTGCCGCGCTGGGTCGCGCGCCGGCTCGAGAGCTTCGGCGACGATCGCGACGCGATCCGCGCGTTCGGCGCCGACGTCGTCACGGGCCTGTGCCAGCGCCTGATCGATGCGGGCGTGCCGGGGCTGCACTTCTACACGCTGAACGCGGCAGCCGCGACGCGCACCATCTGCGAACGCCTGACGATGTGAGCGCAGCCAGACGCGCGCACGCGACAGCCCCGTCGGTCAAGCCGGCGGGGCTTTTTTATCGCCGTGCGCCGGCGCGCCGGTGCGGGCCGGGCGCGCTCAGCGCTGCGCCTGCATCAGCGGCGGCCGACGGTCGAACCACGGCCGCGCCTGTTCGAGCTGGCGCGCGAGCTTCAGCAGCAAGGCTTCGTCGGTGTGGCGCGCGGCGAACTGCACGCCGATCGGCAGACCGCGCGCGTTCCAGTAGAGCGGCACCGACATCGCCGGCTGTCCGGTCAGGTTGAACAGCTCGGTGCAGCCGGCCCATGCGAACGCCTTCTGCGACGCCCGCGCGAGCATCTCGCGCAACAGCGGCTTCACCGGCAGCGCGCCGAGCAGCTTCATCTGCGCGGTTTCGAGGGCGCTCGGCTGCAGCTCGCCGATCCGCACCGGCGGCCCCGCGAGCGTCGCGCACAGGATCACGTCGTAGCGCGACACGAGGCCGGCCACCTGCACGGTCAGCTGGCGCTGCCATTCGAGCACGTCGTGCAGCCGCGCGCGGGCGACGCGCCGGCCGACCACGGCCATCGCCCACGTCGCCGGCTCGAATTCCGAGCGGCGCGGCGTGCGCCCGGTGAGCGTGCGCGCGCCGAGCACGAGCTCGTCGGCGATCGTCGCCCACAGCGTCAGAAAGGTTTCGGCCACGCGTGCATGGTCGAGGTGCAGCGTCGCGGGTTCCACGTGATGGCCGAGCGATTCGAGCAGCGCGGCCGCATCGGCGAGCGCCGCGCGCGTGTCGTCGGCGAGCGCCGGCGCGAGCATCGGATCGACCACCAGCCCGACGCGCAGCGGGCCGGGCGGCGTGTCGAGTTCGCCGAGAAAGGTGCCGGGCGCGCCGGGCGGCAGCGTCTGTCCGGTCGTCACGTCGAGCAGCAGCGCGCTGTCGCGCACGCTGCGCGACACCGCGTGCTGCACCACCAGTTCGCCGTTCGACGGCTGGTCGACCAGCAGCGGATTGCGGCTCGGCTTCAGCCCGAACAGCCCGCAGCACGACGCGGGGATGCGGATCGAGCCGCCGCCGTCGGATGCATGCGCGAGCGGCACGATGCCGGCCGCGACGGCCGCGGCCGCGCCGCCGCTCGAGCCACCCGGCGTGTGATCGAGGTTCCACGGATTGCGGCACGCGCCGAACAGCGCGGGCTCGGTGTACGGCATCTGGCCGAGTTCCGACGTGTTGGTCTTGCCGAACACGTTGAGGCCGGCGGCGCGGCTGCGCGCGATCAGCGGCGAATCGTCGGCGGGCACGAAGTAGCGGTAGTGCCGGCTGCCCATCGACATCGGCAACCCGGCCACCGCCGCGGACAGATCCTTGACGAGATACGGCACGCCGGCGAACGGCGCGTCGGCGCGGGCGGCCGCTTCGGCGCGCTGGCGCGCGGCGTCGTAGTCCTGCAGCACGATCGCGTTGATCGCGCCGTTGACGGCTTCGGCCTGCGCGATCGCGGCGTCGAGCAGTTCGCGCGGGCTCGCGGCGCGCTCGCGCACCAGCGCGGCGAGGCCGATCGCGTCATATCCGAGATAGTCCGACTGCATCGCGCTCACCCCCGTTGTGACGCGTGACGATCGAGCGAGGATAACGCGGCCGCGGCGTGCCGGGGCCGCCGGCTGCGACTACAGCTGTTCGGCGAGGAACGTCAGCGTGCGGCCGTGCGCGAGCGCCGACGCGCGCTGATGGTACGACGCGCGATCCGGGCAGTTGAAGCCGTGGCTCGCGTCGGGGTACACGTGGAACGAGGCGTTGCCGCGGCCCGCGAACGCGCCTTTCACCTGCTCGACCGCGTCGAGCGGGATCGCGTGGTCGTTCTCCGCGTAGTGGAACAGGATCGGCTGCGTGACTTTATCCGCGAGGTCGAGCGCATTCTGGATGCCGCCGCCGTAATAGGCGACCGCCGCGTCGACCGTGCCGGCCGCCGCCGCGCGGTAGGCGAGCTGGCCGCCGAAGCAGTAGCCGATCGCCGCGACCTTGCCGGCGACGTCCGCGCGTGCGCGCAATGCGTCCGCGGCCGCGCCGATGTCCGCTACCGCGAGGCCGATGTCGGTCTTCTTCATCAGCTCGATGCCCTTGTCGCGATCGGCGCCGTCGTAGGTCAGCTCGACGCGCGGCTGCGTGCGCCAGAACACGTCGGGCGCGAGCGCGACGAAGCCGTCGGCGGCGTACTGGTCGGCGACCGCGCGGATGTGCGCGTTCACGCCGAAGATCTCCTGGATGATGACGACGGCGGGGCCGGTGCCGCGCTTGGGGAGTGCGAGGTAGCCGCCGAAGCTGTCGCTACCGGTCGGAATGTCGATCCATTGGGCTGTCACGTGTGAACTCCTGGCGAGCGGGCGCGCGGTGCGCGCCGCGGGTAAGAGAGGGCGGCCTAGTGTGCCATCAATCGGGGGGTGGTGCAGGGCGCCGCAGAGATGGGCGCGCGGGTGGCTTCCTCGGTTTTGCGGCAGATGCTCGGGACCGCTGTTGCGCTTGGCCGGCCCTCTTGTCGACGCGCTTTCGAAGGGCCTCCTGCGTCCCGAGTCGTTTGTCGAGCCGCGTGTCGAGCCACTCCCCGCCGCTTCTCCCGCAGCGATCGTTTCGATCTCGATTATTCATTTTTCGGTGCAGCGCGGCTTCGATAAAGTCGACGCATATCCCATTACAAAGCGCTTTCTCGCATCGTCATCGAAGGATTCCGCCATGCCCGCCCGTATCTTTTCCACTCCGTTCGCCGAGCGTTTCGGCCTGCGTCTGCCGCTCGTGCAGGCACCGATGGTCGGCGCAAGCACCGCCGCGATGGTCGCGGCCGCATCCAATGCGGGCGCGCTCGGCAGCCTCGCGTGCGGCGCGTTCGAGCCCGAGCGGCTCGTCGCCGAAGTCGCGGCGATTCGCGCGGCGACCGCGCGCGCGTTCGCCGTGAACCTGTTCGTGTTGCAGCCCGCGTCGCCCGACGCGGCGACGGTTGCGCGCGCACTCGCCGCGATCGATCCGCTGAACGCGGCGCTCGGTTTGCCGCCCGGCGCGGCGCCCGTGCGCTACGCGCCCGACTTCCGCGCGCAACTCGATGCGCTCGTCGCGTTGCGCGTGCCGGTCGCGAGCTTCACGTTCGGCGTGCTCGACGCCGCCGACGTCGCGCGCCTGAAGGCGGCCGGCACCTACGTGATCGGCACCGCGACGCACGTGGCCGAGGGCCTCGCATGGCAGGCGGCCGGCGCCGACGCGCTGGCCGCGCAGGGCGCCGAGGCCGGCGGCCATCGCGGCACCTTCATCGGCTCGGCCGACGACGCGCTGATCGGCACGTTCGCGCTGGTGCCGCAACTCGTCGATGCGACCGGCCTGCCGGTGCTCGCGGCCGGCGGCATCATGGACGGCCGCGGCATCGCCGCGGCGCTCGCACTCGGCGCGCAGGCCGCGCAGCTCGGCACCGCGTTCCTCACCTGTGCGGAAAGCGCGATCGCGGCGGACTGGAAGGCGCGGGTGCGCGCGAGCGCCGATACCTCGACGCAGGTCACGCGCGCGATCACCGGGCGCCATGCGCGCGGCTTGCGCAACACGCTGATGGCGCGACTCGGCGAGCATGTGGCCGAGGTGCCGCCGTATCCGGTGCAGAACGCGCTGACCCAGCCGCTGCGCCAGGCGGCTGCCCGCGCCAACGACGGCGACTATCTGTCGCTGTGGGCCGGGCAGGGCGCGCCGCTCACGCGACGACGCGACGCGGCGCTGAGCGCTGCGCAACTCGTCGACGCGCTCGACGCCGAATGGCGCGCGATGGCCGCATGAAGCGGTGCGCGGGCCGCGCGCAGCGAACCGTCAAGGCCCGCGCGGTGCGGCTGCACATCGAGGATGCGGCGCAACCGTTGCTCGAGCATTGTGCAGACGCGCGTATCGTCACGCGCGTTTCATTCAATGATCCAGCGCAAAAAATACAGAATCGAAACGCGCGACGACGCACTGAAATGCCGTCGCAACGGCGCGGGCGAAACTATCGGAAACCCTTATCCGGCTTGGCTTGCAGCGATATTCGAGGAAGCGCTCGAAAGCGCCCGTATCGGTAGTGTTACCACTACCTCAAAAAAGTCCCACAAATTAATTTGATCACCTACACTTGCGCGCAAGTACGGGCGGGCGGCGGCTAAAAGCGGCTGTTTTCACGTGCTTGAGGCCAAGTGCATGAACGATGCACCCGGCGAATCGTCCAGTGATGCAAACACAGGGATGGCAGCGGGGCACCGGGCGATGGCGTTTTATGGGACCGAAACTGGAGACTTACATGAATATCAAGATGCAAAAGCTGTTGCCGATCACCGCAGCTGCGATGCTGTGTGCTGCAGCTGCAAGCAACGCGGCCGCCGATCAAGTCGTCAAGATCGGCCACGTCGCGCCGTTGACGGGCGGCATTGCACACCTGGGCAAGGACAACGAAAACGGCGCGCGTCTCGCTGTCGAAGAGATCAACGCCAAGGGTCTCACGATCGGCGGCCAGAAGATCACGCTGCAACTCGACGCGCAGGACGACGCGGCCGACCCGCGCCAGGCCACGCAGGTTGCGCAGAAGCTGGTCGACGACAAGGTCGTCGCGGTGGTCGGCCACCTGAATTCGGGCACGACGATCCCGGCATCGAAGATCTACAGCGACGCGGGCATCGTGCAGATCTCGCCGTCGGCGACCAACCCGGCCTACACGCAGCAAGGCTTCAAGACCACCTACCGCGTGGTCGCGACCGACGCGCAGCAGGGCCCGGCACTCGCGAACTACGCGCACTCGAAGGGCATCAAGAGCGTAGCGGTGGTCGACGATTCGACCGCATACGGCCAGGGTCTCGCGAACGAGTTCGAGAAGAAGGCCAAGGCGCTCGGCCTGAAGGTGCTGTCGCACGACGCGACCAACGACAAGGCGGTCGACTTCCGCGCGATTCTGACCAAGATCAAGGGTGAGAATCCGGATGCGATCATGTACGGCGGCATGGACGCCACCGGCGGTCCGTTCGCGAAGCAGGCGAAGCAGCTCGGCCTGCGCGCGAAGATCTTCGCGGGCGACGGCGTCTGCACGGAAAAGCTGGCCGACCTCGCTGGCGAAGCGACCGACAACATCGTGTGCTCGGAAGCCGGTGCATCGCTCGAGAAGATGCCGGGCGGCGCCGCGTTCAAGGCGAAGTACGAGAAGCGTTTCGGCCAGCCGATCCAGATCTACGCGCCGTTCACGTATGACGCCGTGTACATCATCGCCGACGCGATGAAGCGCGCGAACTCGACGGATCCGGCGAAGATCCTCGCGGCAATGCCGGCGACGAAGTACACCGGCGTGATCGGCACGACGACCTTCGACTCGAAGGGCGACCTGCAGCACGGCGTGATCTCGCTGTACAACTACAAGAGCGGCAAGAAGACGCTGCTCGACGAAGTGAAGATGTAAGCCGACAAGCGGCCGACGGAGGGGTGAAAGCGCGCCTGCGGAAACGCAGGCGCGCTTTCTTTTTGGGCGGTGCGCGGCGGGCGCTCAGATCTTCAGATGCGCGAGCACCTTCGGCGCGACCGCCGCGACGAGCGCCGCACAGATCGCGACGACCGACAGCGCGGCCGTCAGGTTCGCTGCCTGCGCGACCGCACCGATCACGACCGGGCCGAACAGCAAGCCGAAATACGCGAGCCCGGCGACGTGCGCGAGCCCTTCGGCCGCGTGAATGCCTTCGACGCGCGCCGCGGCCGCGAACAGCACCGGCATCAGGTTGGCGAGGCCGAGGCCCATCAGCGTGAAGCCGGTCAGCACCGCGATCGGATTCGGCAGCAACAGCGCGCCGACCATGCCCGCGCAGCCGAGCGACGCGCTCGCGAACACGAGCTGCGGCGCGCCGAAGCGGGCGCGCACCGCGTCGCCGGCGAAGCGCGCGAGCGCCATCCCGCCGGAGAACGCCGCATACGCGGCGCTCGCGAGCGCGGGGCTCGCCGCGACGACGTCGCGCATATAGACGGTCGCCCAGTCGTACATCGCGCCTTCGGCGATCAACGCAACCAGCGCGATGCCGCCGAGCATCCACAGCGCGGGCGAGCGCCAGCGGTTGCCGCCGCCGTGTGCCGCTTCGTGATGCGGGATGTGCGGCAGCACCGCGGGGCTCGCGGCCAGCAGCACCGCCGCACAGACGGCTGCCGCGAGCGCGAGGTGCACGGCCGGCGCCATGCCGGCCGACAGCAGCGCGCCGCCGGCCGCCGCCCCGGCCATCCCGCCGAGGCTGAACATTCCGTGCAGCGCCGACATGATCGGCCTGCCGAGCGCGATCTCGACGGCGCTCGCCTCGGCGTTCATCGCGACGTCGAGCGTGGCCATCGAAAAGCCGAACAGCGCGAGCGCGGCGACGAGCATCCAGTACTCGGGCACGACGAGGATCAGCGCCGCGCAGGCCGACATCACGAGCCCGCCGGTCAGGCACGCGGTGCGCGAGCCGACGCGCGCGATCCAGCGCGCGATCGTCAGCATCGCGGCGATCGAGCCGCCCGCGACCGCGAACAATGCGACCGACAGCAGCCCGGCGCTGAGCTCGAACTTGTCGCGCACGGTCGGGACATGCACGCCCCACGACGCGTACATCATGCCCGCCACGAAGAACAGCGCCATCGTGGCCGTGCGGGCGCGCCGGCGAACCGGCAACGCGAGCGCGCGATGCGCGTCGGGCGGCGCGGCGAAGTCGGACGGGGATCGGGACGAAGATTCGGACACGGGACGCTCTCGGGTGGGGCGATGGATGGGCGCGCGGCGCTGGCTGGATTCGTCCGATTTTATCGAAGCGCTTACGATCTTGCCGGCGTTGTGGGCTGGTGCTCCAGGCGTTCGGAGTGTGTCGGGCGAGCGAGATGTCGTCTGCCGTTTCCGGCTTGGCGGGCGTGCCGGCGCGCGCCTCATCTGCCTTTCGGCCAATGGTCGGCCGGCGACCGCCGCGAGTAACATCGATGCAGCAAGCTGCGTGCGCGCGACATATCGGCGTCGCGCGCTGCTGACATTTCCATTCCATGCCTTTCGACCGCAGGAGTCACCGTGAACATCGACCCCGCCCTGCCACTGCATTTACTGCATCGCTGCGCGCTCGGTACGCTCGCGACCCACGCGCGCGAGCCGCAGGGTTTTCCGTATCCGACGATCGTGCCGTTCGCGCCCGATGCGGCGCATCGGCCCGTGATTCTCGTGAGCGGCCTCGCGGAGCACACGCGCAATCTCGTCGCCGATCCGCGCGCGGGCTTTCTCGTCGTCGACGCGCGCGACGGGGACGTGCTGAATGCCGAGCGCGCGACACTCGTCGGGCGTTTCGTGCCGCTCGGCGACGATCCGCATCTCGCCGCGCGTTACACGCGTTACGAACCGGGCGCCGCACGTTATCTCGCGCTCGGCGATTTCACGTTCTGGGCGCTCGACATCGAGCGGCTGCGCTATATCGCCGGGTTCGGGCGGATGGGGTGGGTCGACGGCGCGGCGCTCGACGCGTTGCCACCGCTCGGATTCGACGACGAGCGCGCCTTATGGGATGCGTACGAGTCGAGCGACGTGCGCCGCGACGGGCTCGATCTGCTCGGTGTCGATCGCCACGGCGCCGACTGGCGCCTCGACGGCCGACGGCTGCGCACGCCGTTCGCGCCGCTGCCGGCCGACGCTGGCCCGGCTGCGCTGCGCGAGCAATTGAGCGAGCAATTGATTGCGAGTGCGCACGCTGCGGCGTGACGTCGCACCGCCGCGCATAGCATTGCTTTATTGCATACTTTTTCGCAAACCTGTCGTCCGATGAAAGGTTTGATTTTCCGTATGCAGGGTAATTGCGTATGTTGAAAGTCCAATTAGTGGATCGGTAATGTCCTAATCTCTATGCAACCGCGTAAAAATTTGAGATAAGGCCGCGGCAGGTCAAAATGACACGGCCGAATTGAAAACGATCTGTGTATTTTCGTGAAACGCGCTCTATCAAATCTGTTTTGTGCTAATCTCTGCCTTCGAAAATCCGAGGCACAAATATTCCATGAATGGTGAACCGGCCCAAGACCGGCGCCATTGATCATATCGAAAGGAAAACTATGTCTTCTTACAAGGACCTGCTCGCCCAGCGGGAGAAGCTGGAGAAGCAAATCGAAGAAGCAAAGTCGCGTGAATACGCGGAAGTGCTGAATGACGTGAAGCAGAAAATTGCCGACTACGGCTTTTCGCTCGCCGAACTCGGTCTCAGCCGTGCGAAGGCGGGCAAGGTCGGCCGTCCGCGCGCCGGTGTGGCAGCAAAGTACCGTGACCCGGAATCGGGCGCGACGTGGTCGGGCCGCGGCAAGCCGCCGCGCTGGATCGCCGGCAAGAACCGCGATCAGTTCGCGATTTAAACGACTGATTAAGTCGGTGCCGAAAGAAGGCCGCGTCTCCGTCGAGGAGTGCGGCCTTTTTTGCATCGTGATACGAAAATGTAAGGAAAATGTCACGGAAACGTCACGGTCGGCGTGAATGGAAATGCAACCCGTTCGCATAAGCGTCTGATTTAACGGGAAAAATCCGTGTTAACGGAATGCCCGGCGAGATTGGTTTGATAGAATCACCTATCTCAACCGTTATCTCGTATTTCATGTCCTCGTTTTCAGGCGACGCGCAAAGCGCGGATAAGCACGCGGTCGCGCGCAAGAGCACCCTGGTCAGTATCGTGCTGAATGTCGTACTTGCGACATTCCAGATCGCGGTGGGCGCGGTCGCGCACTCGCAGGCATTGATTGCCGACGGGATTCATTCGATTTCCGATTTGATCTCCGATTTTGTGGTGCTGATCGCGAATCGCCATAGCGGTGCGTCGCCGGATGAAGATCACAATTACGGGCACAGCCGCTACGAGACCGTCGCGTCATTGTTTCTCGGCGCGATCCTGATCGCGGTCGGTATCGGCATGTTGTGGCGCGCCGGCAATCGCCTGGTCAATCTCGAGAACATTCCGGCCGTGCATTTTTCCGCGCTGATCGTCGCGCTGACCGTGCTCGTGTCGAAAGAAGGATTGTTCCGCTACATGCTGCGCGAGGCGCGCCGCGTGCGCTCGGCGATGCTCGTCGCGAACGCATGGCATGCGCGTTCGGATGCTGCGTCGTCGCTGGTCGTCGCGATCGGCATCGTCGGCAGCCTGGCCGGCGTGCGGCTGCTCGACCCGATCGCCGCGGCGATCGTCGGCTTCATGGTCGCGCGCATGGGCTGGACCTTCGGCTACGACGCGTTGCAGGACCTGTCGGACCGTGCGCTCGACACCACCGCCACGGCCGAGATCCACGCGCTGCTCGCGGCGACGCCCGGCGTGCGCGACGTGCACGAGCTGCGCACGCGCAAGATGGGCGACGCGGCGCTGGTCGACGCCCACATTCTGGTCGACCCGATGATTTCCGTATCCGAAGGTCACTACATCGCGGAGAACGCGCGGGCGCGCGTGCTGTCCGACCCGCGCGTGCTCGACGCGCTGATCCACGTCGACCCGGAGAACGACACCGCGCGCCGTCCGGCGCTCGCGCTGCCGCCGCGCGCCGAGATCACCGCGCGGCTCGAGGCCGCGCTCGCGCAGCGCGGGCTGCATGCGGCCACCATCAACCTGCACTATCTGAGCACGGGGCTCGAGGTCGACGTGACGCTCGACGCGGGTGCCGGCGATACCGACGCGGCGCTCGCCGAGCGGCTCGATCTGGATGCGTTGAAGCGCCAATTCGGCGCGCGCCGGATCGGCTTCACGCGCGCCTTGCCGATGAAAGCGTGAGCGGCGCCGACGTGCGTGGGCAGCGCGTTACAGCGGCAGTTGCGTGTCGAATTTGATTTCGCGCAGCACGACGCTCGTGCGCACCTGCGACACGGCCGGGATCTTGAAGATCCGTTCGTGCAGGAACACGTCGTAGGCCTTGATGTCGGGCGCGACGATCTTGAGGATGTAATCGGCTTCGCCGGTCGTGCTGTAGCACTCGGTCACTTCCGGGCAGGTCGAGATCTCGCGCTCGAACTGCTCGACGCCGCCCTCGTTGTGGCGGGTCAGGTGCACGTGCGCGAGCGCGCATACGTGCAGGCCGAGCTTCTCGCGATCGAGCAGCGCGGTGTAGCGCTGGATCACGCCGGACTGTTCCATGTCCTTGATGCGACGCCAGCACGGCGTGCTCGACAGGCCGACCTGGTCCGAGATTTCCTGAACCGAACGGCGCGCGTCGAGCTGCAACAGGCGAAGGATTTTTTGCGAAAAGGAATCGAGCGTCACCTGCGCCTCCATGCGGCAGCTACAACACGCTCAATGTTAGAGGGCCGGGAAAGGAAAGGCAATCTGGCAGCGCGTGGTTGAGCGAGATTCGCTAATTTGCGCGCGGATCCGTAGGATTTTGTCCCGCGCCTGCCTGCTCCGAACGGTCCGTGTCGGCGACTGCGAGGCCGGCGAGCGCCGCCTGCTGACGACGCAGGTCGGCGAGCATGTTGCAGAACAGCGCGCCTTGCTCGATCGCGTCGTCGAGCGCGACGTGCGTGTGCGGATGATCGTCGAACCAGTGTTTCGGAAAGCGCGGCTTGATCGCCTTGCGGTACGGCAGCCCAGTCATCGCGAACGCGAGCGTCTTGATGTCGAGCGCCGACCACGAGAACGGACAACGTCCCGCGTAGCGCATCATGTACCAGAACATGAACGTGAAATCGAAGCCGGCCGGCATCGCGACGAACACCGGTTTGCCGGGCAGCGCCTCGACCCACTCGACGTACGCGACGAGCGCCTTCTCGGGCGCCTGCAGGTCGGTCCGACACGCGGCCCATGCCTCGGGCTCGGTTTTCCACCACGCTTCCTGCACCGGATGCGCGTGTGCGCCCGGCAGCGTCTCGAGGTTCGCCGAGAACGTCGCGATCAGCTGCTTGTCCTCGGTATAGGCGGCCGACGCGAAGCTCAGCATCGAGTGCGGGCCGGGGATCGGGCCGTCGGCTTCGACGTCGGTGCTGACGTAGATTTCGGGAATGGCGGTCTGGTTCATCCGAATACCTTGTCGGACACGAACGGGTTCGTGCGGCGCTCGTCGCCGAAGGTCGACACCGGGCCGTGGCCCGGCACGAAGGTGACGTCGTCGCCGAGCGGCCACAGCTTTTCCTTGATCGAACGCACGAGGTCGGCGTGATTGCCGCGCGGGAAATCGGTGCGGCCGATCGAGCCGGCGAACAGCACGTCGCCGACGATCGCGACGCGATGCGCGCGGCTGAAGAACACCACGTGGCCGGGCGTGTGGCCGGGGCAGTGGTAGACCTCGAGCGTCTCGTCGCCGAACCGGACGGTGTCGCCGTCGTGCAGCCACTGGTCGGGCTCGAACGCTTCGGCGGCCGGGAAGCCGAAGCGCTGACTCTGCGTCGGCAACTGCTCGATCCAGAAGCGCTCGTCTTCCTGCGGGCCGACGATCGGCACGCCGTAGTGCGTCGCGAGCGCCTTCGCGCCCGCGCAGTGATCGACGTGGCCGTGCGTGAGCAGCACTTTCTCGAGCTGCACGTTCTGCCGCGCGATCTCCTGTTCGATGCGTTCGAGATCGCCGCCGGGATCGACGACGGCGGCGCGGCCGGTCTTTTCGCAGACGAGCAGAGAGCAGTTCTGCTGGAACGGCGTGACCGGAATGAGCGTGACTTTCATGGAGGCACCGGCGGCTAAAAGGAGCGATTGTACCGGTCGCACGCGCCGCATGTGGGCGTGGCGCCGCGCCGCGCGGCGCGCTTCTACGGGCATTCCCCGAGCATCCCGATTGTTACGGCCATAGAGAGAATCAATGGTCCGGCGGGGGCGCTTTTCGAGACAGCGTTTTGATTTATGTATAATGCGGCCCACTGTGCGTGAATTTCACGCAGTTCGCTGGTGTTTCGGCCCCGTTAAACGGGGCGTCGGATTCACCGTCAAGCATCGACCGCCGGGGAGTCCGGCGGTGTATCCAGCACCGACGTTCGGTGCTCACGTCTTGTCCGGCCGGGTGCTGCGCGCCCGTCTTGCGGCCTAGCTGCCGCGCCGCCGGATGAGGCCTGTGCCGCCGTTCCTGTGCGTTGGCCGTACGCGACGCACGCGAACGTGAGAGCCATGTTCGATGGCGGCATGTGGGGTCTGGTCAGGCTGCCGGGGACAGGTTGCGCCAGACGTGAAAACTAATCAGGACGGTTGCGGCAGAGACGAAAGCCGCGCCCATGCTAGCCGCCTGCTCGCATCCGAGCGGGGCGTGCCCGCATTTGCCGTCCGGGCCGCGTATCTGCGTTGTTCAGCAGCGTTGTATCGATGCGGCCCGAACCAGAAGGCGACACGTCGATGAATTTTCGATTTCCGACTCGATTCGGGACCATTGCTTTATTTTTTGCGCTGACGGGCTGTGCCGTGCCGTCCAGCCAGACCACCGGCAGCGCCAACCAGAAGGGTGCGGTCAACAAGACCGCTGCCGCCGCGAAGGCGGACGACGACAAGCAGCAACTGAATTTCGATTCCGCGCTGGCGTCGATGCCGGCCGCGGACAGCAAGGACGCGAAGAAGGCATCGCTCGCCGATGCCGAGCCGATCGACGGCGCCGACGTGTCCGAATTCCGTCAGACCGGCCGCGCGTCGTGGTATGGCCGCGATTTCCACGGCCGCCGCACCGCGAACGGCGAGCGCTTCAACATGAACGCGCTGACCGCTGCGCACCGGACGCTGCCGCTGTCTTCGTACATCAAGGTGACCAACGCGTCGACCGGCAAGTGGGTCGTCGTGAAGGTCAACGATCGCGGGCCGTTCAAGCGCGGCCGCGTGCTCGACCTGTCGTATGCCGCCGCGAAGATGATCGGCCTCGTGCATGCCGGCACGGGCCGCGTGAAGATCGAAGGGCTGTCGCCGCAGGAAGCGCGTGAGGCGCGCGACGAGATGTTCGCGTCGCTGTCGTCGAAGTAACGGGTCGCGCGGCATTTCGTCCGCGCGTCCAGCAGGTAGAAAGGGCTGCTTCCCCGCAGCCCTTTTTCGTTTCCGCGAGCCGGCCGGTCATGGCTTCCGGCCGTGCCCGCCGCCCGCCCCGTCAGCCTTCCTTCAACGCCAGCGCGCGTGCGTACAGCGTGTTGCGCGACGCGCCCGTCAGCGCGGCCGCCAGCTTCGCCGCGCTCTTGACCGGCACTTCTTCCAGCAACAGCTTGAGCAGCGCGTCGTGCGCGGTGTCGTCGGCTGCGCCGGCGTCGGACGGCGCGCCTTCGACGACCAGCACGAACTCGCCGCGCTGCCGGTTCGCATCGCCGTCGAGCCAGCTCTGTCCTTCGGCCAGGGTGCCCTCGAACAGCTGTTCATGTAGCTTGGTGAGCTCGCGCGCGATCAGCAACCGGCGTGCGGGGCCGAACGCGTCGGCGAGCGCCGCGACGGTTTCGGCGATCCGGTGCGGCGCTTCGTAGAACACCAGCGCGTACGGGTGCTGCACGAGCGCCTGCAGTGCGCTCGCGCGCTGCTTCGCCTTCGGCGGCAGGAAGCCCGCGAACGTGAACGCGCCGGCCCAGGCGCCGGCCACGCTCACCGCGGTCACGGCCGCGCTCGCGCCCGGTAGCGGAATCACCGCGAAGCCGGCCGCGCGCACCGCGTCGACGAGCCGCGCGCCAGGGTCCGAGATGCCCGGCGTGCCGGCGTCGGACACGTAGGCCACGCGCTCGCCGGCGCGCAGCAGCTCGACCACGCGCAGCGCGGCTTCGCGTTCGTTGTGCTCGTGCACGGCCAGGAGCGGCTTCGAGATGCCGTAGCGCGCGAGCAGCTGGCCGGTGTTGCGGGTGTCTTCGGCAGCGATGCGGTCGGCGAGGCCGAGCACGTGCAGCGCGCGCAGCGTGATGTCGGCGGCGTTGCCGATCGGCGTTGCGACCACGTAGAGCGCGGCGCTCGGATAGTGCTGGGTTTGCGCGAGTTCGAGGAGGGCAGTCATGGCAGGCAATGCGCGCAATCGCGGCGCAGGCGGAACAAGGTCGGCATTGTGCCACGCGGCGCCTGCCGCGCCTGCGGGTGGGCGCGATGCGCCGCGCGGCGGCGGCGAATTTTCGGGCGCGGTGCGATCCCGAGCCGTGGGCGCCAACTTCGAGCAACGTGCGCGGCAGTTCCTCGAGCGCCGCGGCCTCGCGTTCGTCGCGGCCAACGTGACGATCCGCGGCGGCGAGCTCGATCTCGTGATGCGCGCGTCCGACGGCATGCTGGTGTTCGTCGAAGTGCGCGCGCGGCGCAGTGCGCGGCATGGCGGCGCCGCGGCGAGCGTCGGCTGGCGCAAGCGCCGGCGCGTGATCGCCGCGGCGCTCGATTTCTGGGCGCGGCACGGCGCGGGCGCCGCGTGCCGATTCGACGTCGTCGCGTTCGAAGCCGGCCGCCTCGACTGGCTGCGCGACGCGTTTCGTGCCGACGATGCGTAACGCGAGCTGTGACGAGATGTAAAGAGTTCTTGCCGGACCCCCGGAGCCGGTGCCGGAGTGCGGTAAACTCGCCGCACCCATGACGTTGCGCGTGGCGTACCCTCGCGCTCAGTTCACCAGAAATCGATGTCAGTCGAACGTATTCAGCAACATTTCCGCGACAGCGCCGCGCTTCATGCCGAAGCCGCCGACGCGCTGTCGCTGCCGATCGCAGCGGCGGTCGACGCGATGTTCGCCGCGCTGGCGAACGGCAACAAGATCGTCGCGTGCGGCGACGGCCTGTCCGCGGCGGCCGCGCACTACCTCGCCGTGTCGCTCGTCGGCGGCTTCGAGCGCGAGCGGCCGGGCCTGCCCGCGATTGCGCTGGCCACCGATGCGTCGCAGGGCGGCCTGATGGCGGCAACGGCCGCCGACCAGCTGTTCGCGCAGCAGGTGCGTGTGCTCGGGCAGACCGGCGACATCCTGCTCGTGCTCGATGCCAGCGGCGCGTCGCCGCGCGTGCTGGCCGCGATCGACGAAGCGCACGAGCGCGAGATGACCGTCGTCGCGCTGACCGGCGGCAGCGGCCATGCGGTCGCGGCCGCATTGTCCGACACCGATATTGCGATCAGCGTGCCCGCCTCGCGTGCGGCGCGCGTCCACGAAGTCCATCTGCTGACCATCCACTGCCTGTGCGACGGCATCGACGCGATGCTGCTGGGTGAGGATTGAACGAAGGAGAGCCGTCGATGAATCAAAGTCGCGTCAAACAGACGCTCGTCAGAACCACGTTGCTCGCCGCGCTGACGGCGGGCCTCGCGATGTCGCTGCAGGGTTGCGTGCTCGGCGTGCTCGGTGCGGCGGCCGGCGGCGGCGCGCTGATCGCGACCGATCGTCGTACGCTCGGCGCGCAGACGGAAGATCGCGAGATCCAGGTCAAGGCGCTCACGCAGATCAACAACGGGCTGCCGGACCAGTCGCACGTGAACGTGACGGTGTTCAACCGCCGCGTGCTGCTGACGGGCGAGGTGCCGAACGACGCGTCGAAGCGGCGTGCCGAGGAAATCGTGCGCGGCATCAACAACGTGAGCGCGATCGTCAACGAGCTGTCGGTCGAGCCGGCGTCGTCGCTGTCGTCGCGTGCGAACGACTCGTACCTCGAAGGGCGCGTGAAGTCGGAGCTGATCGCGACGAAGGGTCTGTCGGCGAATTACTACAAGGTCGTCAGCGAGCGCGGCAACGTCTATCTGATGGGGCTCGTGACGGTCGACGAAGGCAACCGCGGCGCCGATGCGGCAAGCCAGGTGCCGGGCGTCGAGAAGGTCGTGAAGGTGTTCCAGTACATCCAGCCGCAGGACGCGCAGGCGCTGCAGGCCGCGTCGCCGAGCGGCGCGTCCGCCGCGCCGGCTACCGCTGCGCCGGCCGATGCCGCGACGGTCGGGGCGGTGCCCGACGCGTCGGTCCAGTCCACGCCGCTGCAACCGCCGGCGCCGATCTCGAATTCGACGAGCGTGCATCCGGGCAACCCGAAGGCGGCGCCGCAATGAAACGGACGCGGATCAGAATGAAGCAATGGGTGCGGCATGGCGCCGCGGTGGTGGCGCTGGCGGGTGCGTTCGGCACCGCGCACGCGGATGTCGGCGACGGGCTGAGGGTCGCGCGCAGCAACGCGTGCATGGGCTGCCACGCGGTCGATCGCAAGCTCGTCGGGCCGTCGTTCAAGGACATCGCGGCGCGCTACAAGGCCGACCCGCAAGCCGTTGCGAAGCTGTCGAAGAAGGTGAAGGACGGCGGCTCCGGCGCGTGGGGGGCGATCCCGATGCCCGCGCATCCGCGCATGAGCGATGCCGACCTGCGGTCGGTGGTCGACTGGGTGCTGGCGGGCGCGCCGTCGAAGTGACGCGTCGGGAGAATACAACCCCTATTGCCAAGCGCAGAAATGCGTGTGTATGATAGTCAGCTGTTGGGGCGGTAGCTCAGCTGGGAGAGCGTCGCGTTCGCAATGCGAAGGTCGGGAGTTCGATCCTCCTCCGCTCCACCAACAGATTTGAAAAGGGTTCGGTCGCAAGACCGAACCCTTTTTGCTTTCCCGCCTATCGTTTCCCGCCCGATCCCTCACCGCCCATAACTCGGCCGCTTCGGATCATACGTCCACCCCGGCACCAGATACCGCATCGCCATCGCGTCGTCGCGCGCGGTGCCGCCCACCTGCCGATACAACGCATGCGCGGCCTCCACCTGCGCCATGTCGAGCTCGATCCCGAGCCCCGGCCGCTCCGGCACGGCCACCTGGCCGCCGACGATTTCGAGCGGCTCGCGCGTGAGCCGCGCGTCGCCTTCCTGCCAGATCCAGTGCGTGTCGATCGCCGTGATCGTGCCCGGCGCCGCCGCGGCCGCATGCGTGAACATCGCGAGCGACACGTCGAAGTGGTTGTTCGAATGCGAACCCCACGTGAGCCCCCAGTCGCGACACAGCTGCGCGAGCCGCACCGAGCCCTGCATCGTCCAGAAGTGCGGGTCGGCGAGCGGAATGTCGACCGCCTGCAGCCGCACCGCATGATCCATCTGCCGCCAGTCGGTCGCGATCATGTTCGTCGCGGTCGGAATGCCGGTCGCGCGCCGGAACTCTGCCATCACCTCGCGCCCCGAGTAGCCCGCCTCCGGCCCGCACGGGTCCTCCGCATAAGCGAGCAGATCGCCTTGCCCGCGGCACAGCGCGACGGCCTCGTCGAGCGACCACGCACCGTTCGGATCGAGCGTCGCCCGCGCGTCGGGAAAGCGCGCCTTGATCGCCGCGATCGCCGCCATTTCGTCCGCACCGGCCATCACGCCGCCTTTCAGCTTGAAGTCGGCGAAGCCGTAGCGCGCGACCGCGGCTTCGGCCTGCTCCGCGATCGCGGCCGGCGTCAGCGCCGCTTCGTTGCGCAGCCGGAACCACGGGTCGGCGGCATGCGCCTCGTCGCGATACGGCAGGTCGGTGCGCCGCCGCTCGCCGATGTAGAACAGGTACGCGAGCATCGGCACCGCGTCGCGCTGCTGCCCCTCGCCGAGCAGCGCGGCCACCGGCACGTCGAGATGCTGGCCCAGCAGGTCGAGCAGCGCCGCCTCAATCGCGGTGATCACGTTGTCGAGCCGCAGATTGATTTCGTGCGGCTGGCGCAGCACCGCCGCTTCGCTCGCCGACGTCACCTCGTGCCGGATCGTGCGCCCGGCCGCCGCACCCGCGCCGGACAGCGCCGCGCGCACCGCGTTGAGCGTCGCCTGGTAACGGCCGATCGACTGGCCGACCACCACGTCGGTCATCCGTTCGAGCGCTTGACGGATGCCTTCGCCGCCGGGCACTTCGCCGACGCCCGTGTGGCCGCTGCTGTCGTCGAGGATCACGAGATTGCGCGTGAAATACGGCGCGTGCGCGCCGCACAGGTTCAGCAGCATGCTGTCGCGGCCGGCGACGGGAATCACCCGCATGCGCGTGACGCGCGGCGTGCCGGTGTGGCGGGCTTCGGACATCGGTTTGCTCCTGGTTCCGGTCATGCGCGAGCCGCCGGACGCACCGGCGCCGCCCGCGCCGTTCAGTTCATTTGAGCTCGACGCGGCGAATCTCGCCGACGACGAACAGATAGCAGATCACGGCGACGAGCGCGTGCGCGACGACATACACGAGCGCGCCGTTGAACGAGCCGCTGCGGTCGACGATATAGCCGATCGCGATCGGCGTCGTGATGCTGGAGAGATTGCCGCACGTGTTGAGCAGCGCGCCGCTCAGGCCGGCGATCTGGCGCGGCGCGGTGTCGGCGTTGACGGCCCAGCCGAGCGCGCCGAGCCCCTTGCCGAAGAACGACAGCGCCATGAACAGCACGACCAGCACGTGCGAGTCGGTGTAGTTGCAGACGATCATCGACATCGACAGCAGCATGCCGATCACGATCGGCACCTTGCGCGCGACCGACAGCGAGCGTCCCTGCTTGAGCAGCGCGTCGGACACGATGCCGCCCAGGATCCCGCCGAGGAACCCGCACACGGCCGGGATCGACGCGACGAGCCCCGCATTGAGGATCGACATCCCGCGCGCCTGCACGAGGTAGACGGGAAACCACGTGATGAAGAAATAGGTGAGCGCGTTGATGCAGTACTGCGCGACGTACACGCCGACGAGCATCCGGCTCCTCAGCAGCGCCTTCACGTGGTGCATCGACGGGCCGCCGTCGCGTGCGCCGGCCGCGCGGTCGATGTTGACGAGCGCGCCGCCTTCGGCGAGGTAGTCGAACTCCGCGCGGTTGATGCGCGGGTGCGCGCTCGGGTCGTACATCGTGCGGTTCCACACCAGCACGAACGCGAAGCCGAGCACGCCCATCACCGCGAACACCCACTGCCAGCCGAACGCGTGCACCAGCCAGCCCATCAGCGGCGCGAACACGACGGTCGCCGCGTACTGCGCGGCGTTGAAGATCGCCGATGCGGTGCCGCGTTCGGCGGCGGGGAACCACGTGGAGACGATCCGGCTGTTGGCCGGAAACGACGGCGCCTCGGCCGCGCCGACCAGGAAGCGCAGCGCGAACAGCAGCCCGAACGCGGCCGCGCCGCCGATGAAGCCGATACCACCCTGCAGCAGCGTGAACAGCGACCAGAAGAAGATGCTGAACGCATAGACGATGCGCGAGCCGAAGCGGTCGAGCAGCCAGCCGCCCGGCAACTGCGCGATCACGTACGACCAGCCGAACGCCGAGAAGATGAAGCCCATCTGCACGTGGCTCAGGTGCATCGCACGCGCGATGGCGGGGCCGGCGATCGCGATCGCCGCGCGGTCCGCGTAGTTGATTGTCGTGACCGCGAACAGCACGGCCAGCACGAGCCAGCGCACACGCGTGCGCTGGGCCGTTGCCGACGCGGACGCCGGCAATGCGTGAAGCGGATTCATATCTGTCTCCTCCGAGAGGCGGAACGTGCCGGGGCTACTGCGCGTCGAATGCGCGCTTCGTCATATGACGTCTGGCCATTCTGGCACGGGGGAATTCACGTTTTCATGCCAATTGCTGACTTGATTGATTCAGAACTTGAATCAATCGACAGAACCACGCGCATTCTTTTTTACCCGGATGATATTGACAGTCTGTTTATACCCGGATAAAAATAGCGGCATTCCAATTTCCACTGCAAGGCGGCCACGATGACGCTTTCCCTGTTCGTTCCTTCCTACACCGCGTTCGACGGTCATCGGCGCCTCGCCTCCGGGGCGCTGGAGACGGTCGCGCTGGCGGTCCGGCGCGCGGCCGACGACGCTGCGAGCGGCCCGATCGCGATCTTCGACGATGCGACCGGCCGCACGATCGATCTCGACCTGCGCGGCACGGCGGACGACGTCCGCGCGCGCTACGCAGCGGCGCCAGCCGAGGCGCGGGCAGCGTCCGAAGCCGGCGAGCCGGGCGCGGGCGAACAACGCGGCCGCGGCCGGCCGAAGCTCGGCGTGGTGTCGCGCGAGGTCACGCTGCTGCCGCGTCACTGGGACTGGCTGGCCGCGCAGCCGGGCGGCGCGTCGGTGGCGCTGCGCAAGCTGGTCGAGGACGCGCGGCGCACCCATGCGGCGGCCGATCGGCGGCGCGATGCGCAGGCGCGCGCGTACCACTTCATGTCGGCGCTCGCGGGCGATCTGCCGGGCTTCGAGGAGGCCGTGCGCGCGCTGTACGCGAACGATCTCGCGCGGATGGGCGAACTGATCGCCGGCTGGCCGGCCGATGTGAGCGCTCATGCGCTCGCGCTGGCGCGCGGCGATCTG
Organism: Burkholderia sp. B10; assembly: GCF_004368385.1. Taxonomy (NCBI): domain Bacteria; kingdom Pseudomonadati; phylum Pseudomonadota; class Betaproteobacteria; order Burkholderiales; family Burkholderiaceae; genus Burkholderia; species Burkholderia sp. B10. The sequence continues at coordinate 29,940 of NZ_PQMX01000058.1, forward strand.
CCGCCGTCGGCCGACGAAGGCTGAACCGGGGCACCATACGATGCCGACTTTCGACCTGAACCGCGGCGCGCTCGCGCCGGTGGCCGACGAAGCCGATCTCGTCGACCTGCGCGTGACCGGCGCGATCCCGCCCGAACTCGACGGCACGTTGCTGCGCAACGGCCCCAATCCGCCCGCAGGCCGTTTCGAAGGCAACGACGTGCTGTCGTGGTGGCCGGAAGCGGCGATGCTGCACGCGATCTCGTTCGAGCGCGGCCGTGCGACCGGCTACCGCAACCGCTGGCTGCGCACGCAGCGCTGGGCGCGCGTGCATGCGCCCGAGCAGGCGCCGCATCTGCCCGACGCCAATCCGAACGTCAGCGTGCTGCGTCATGCGGGCGAACTGCTCGCACTGGCCGAAGGCGGTGCGCCGCTCGCGATCACGGCCGCACTCGACACGTTGGGCGAGCCGGCCCGGCACGCGGGGTTGGGCGGCGCGATGACCGCGCATCCGAAGCTCGATCCGGTGACGGGCGAGCTGATCCTGTTCCGCGCGGACTGGCGCGAACCGTGGCTGCGTTACGGCGTCGCGGACGCGTACGGCGTGCAGCGCGTCGACATGGTCGTCGACGTGCGCGCGCCATCGATGATGCACGATCTCGCGATCACCGAAACCCGCAGCCTGCTGCTCGACCTGAACGTCGGCTACGACTTCGCGATGCTGAAGCAGGGCCACCGGATGCCGCTGCGCTGGCACGACGAGCGCGACGCGCGGATCGGCGTGCTGCCGCGCCACGGCGGCGACGTGCGCTGGTTCGGCATCGAGCCGTGCTTCATCCAGCACGTCGTGAACGCGTACGACTGCGATCCGTCGTGCATCGTGCTCGATGTGGTGCGCTATCCGTGGTTCCTGCGGCTCGACGCGCGCACCGGCCGCTTTGCGGACAATCCGGTCGGCGAGCTGTGGCGCTACGTGATCGATACCGCGAACGGGCTGATCGACGAAGGGCCGCTCGCCGACGGCGGCATCGAGCTGCCGCGCATCGACGAAAGCCGCACGGGGCGCAGCTACCGCTATCTGTATGCGGCCGAGCAGCCCGACAGCGCCGAGATGCGCGGCGTCGTGCGCTACGACCACGTGCGCGGCACGAGCACGCGTTACGCGCTGCCGGTGGGCGACCAGAACGGCGAGCCGGTGTTCGTGCCGCGTCCGGGCCGCAGCGCCGAGGACGACGGCTGGCTGCTGGTCGTGGTCTACCGCGCGGCGACCGACACGAGCGACGTCGTGATTCTCGATGCGAGCGCGATCGACGCGCTGCCGGTCGCGACCGTCCACCTGCCGCGCCGCGTGCCGGCCGGATTCCACGGCGCATGGCTGCCGCGCGAGCGTTGAAGCGTGACGCCGCAGGCGCGCGCGTCACTGCGCGCGCAGCGCGTCGACGATGCTCATCCGCGCGGCGCGCAGCGCCGGCAGCAGCCCGCCGACGAGCCCCATCACCAGCGAGAACGACAGCGTCTTCACGACGATCGCGGGCGTCAGCACGAAGCGGAACGACAGGTCGGAGAAGGTCTGGAAGTTGGTGGTCGAGAACGACGCGAAGCCCATCAGCGACGCGCACGCGAGCCCCGCGACGCCGCCCGCGAAGCCCAGCAGCAGCGCCTCGAGCAGGAACGCGGCGAGCACGTTGACGCGCTTGAAGCCGAGCGCGCGCAGCGTGCCGATCTCGGCGGTGCGGTTCGCGACCGACGCGTACATCGTGATCATCGCGCCGATCATCGCGGCGATCGAGAAGATCGTCGACAGCGTGACGCCGAGGATGTTGATGAACGTCGACAGCGCCTTCGACTGGTCGCCGTAGAAGGTCTGCTCGCGCTTCGCTTCGTCGGTGAGGCGCGGGTCGACGTCGATGTCGGCCTTGAAGCGCGCGAAGCCGTCGGCGCTCGCGATGCGCAGCACCATCGACGAATAGCTGGTGCGCCGGAACGACTGCATCAGCTGATCGACGTCGCCCCAGATCTCGGAGTCGAAGCCGCTGCCGCCCGCGTCGAAGATGCCGACGACGGTCCAGTCGCGCTGCGCGAAATGCAGGCGGTCGCCGAGCTGCGCGCCGCTGAAGCCGTTCGCGATCGCGCTGCCGACGACGATCTCCGACGAACCCGGCGCGAACGCGCGGCCGGCCACCAGCTTCACGCGCGGACGCAGCATGAGGCCGGCCGGCGACACCCCGCGAATCACGACGTTCGACGGCTTGCCGGTCGACGCCTTCACGAGCGAGATCAGCACGACCGCTTCCTTCGACACCAGCGGCCGTCCGTCGGGGCCGAGCGCGACGGCCGGATGCATTTCGAGCGCATTCGCCTGCTGGTGATCGATCGCGCTCTGGATCTCGGTCTCCGCGCCCTTGCGGATCACGACGACGTTGTCCGGTTCGCCGGTCGACACGAGCGTCTGCGTGAGCCCCGCGTCGAGCATCTGCACCGTCGCGAACACGAAGATCACGAGCGCCATCCCGCCGGCCGTCAGCGCGGTGGTGAGGCGCCGGGTCCACAGGTTGCGCGCGATGTAGGTGAGCGGGATCGCCATGCGCCTACCCGATCGCCCGCAGGCCTTCGACCACGCGCACGCGCGCGGCCTGCCATGCCGGCACGAGCGCGGCTGCGACGCCGACCGCGACCGAGCACGCGGCCTGCAGCGCCATCGTCGCGGCCGACACCTTGAACACCGGGAAGATGCCGCCGGCGGCGTGCTTGAACAGGGTCGCGGCCGGCGGCGTCGCCAGCATGCCGAGCGCGCCGCCTGCCGTGGCGATCACGACCGATTCGCCGAACACGAGCGCCGCGATGAAGCCCGGGCCGAAGCCGAGCGCCTTCAACGTCGCGTATTCGGCGGTGCGCTCGCGCGCGCTCATCGCCATCGCGTTCGCCATCACGGCCATGATGATCAGGATCACGACGAACGACACGATGCGGATCGCTGCGATGATCTGGTTCGACATCGCGACGAAGCCGAGCTGGAACGCCTGCTCGGTCTCGGTCAGCGTCTCGGCGAGCGAGTTCCTGAACACTGCGTCGACGTCGCGCGCGATCGCCGCACCGGCGTCCGGGCGCGCGACGCCGAGCACGAACACGCCGACCTGGTCGGCCTGTCTGGGCGTGCGCTTGCGCACCGTCTCGTTCAGGTAGTCCCAGTGGAACACCAGCTGGCGCGTGATCGTCGAATCGTCGCGGCCGTCGAGAATGCCGCGCACGACGAAATCCCACGTGCCGGGGTAGATGGTGCCCTTCAGCGGAATCACGTCGCCGACCTTGAAGCCGAACTGCGTCGCGAGCTGCCGGCCGACCAGGCAGCCGCGCCGGTCGCGGTCGTAATCGGCGCGCTGCTGCGCCGGCAGCAGGTACTCCGGGTACAGGTCGAGATAGTTGTCCGACACCGCGAAGCTCGCGAAGAAGTTCTTCGGGTCGCGATACACGCCGCCGAACCAGTTCGAGCGCACCACGGCGGTCACGCCGTCGACGCCGCGTATCCGGTTCTCGTAGCTGACCGGTAGCGGGAACACGAGCGAGATCGCGTTGCGCGTGACGAGCCGTCCGCTCGACGCGGCGGCCGCGCCGGCGTACCACGCGTCGACGACGGTGTGCAGCAGCCCGAACGCGAGCACGGCGATGGTCAGCCCGAGCACGGTCAGCAGCGTGCGCAGCCGGTGCCGCAGCGCGTTGCGCGCGATCAGCTTGAATACGAACATGTCGCGCGCTCGCGTGGGTCAGGCCGCGTGCCCATCGATCAGCTCCCCTTTTTCCAGATGCACGAGCGCGCGCGCGGCGCGGGCCGCCTGCGCGTCGTGGGTCACCATGATGATGGTCTTGCCGAGCTCGGCGTTCATCCGCTGCAGCATCGCGAGCACGTCGGTGGCCGAGGCGCGGTCGAGGTCGCCGGTCGGCTCGTCGGCGACGATCAGCACCGGATCGGTGATCAGCGCGCGGGCGATCGCGACGCGCTGCTGCTGGCCGCCCGACAGTTCGGACGGGTAGTGGCTCATCCGGTCGCCGAGATTGACCATGTCGAGCACCAGCTCGACGCGCTCGCGCCGTTCGCGGCGCGACAGGGTGGTGAGCATCAGCGGCAGCTCGACGTTCTCGAACGCGGTGAGCACCGGCATCAGGTTGTAGAACTGGAAGATGAAGCCGACGTTCGCCGCGCGCCATTCGGCCAGTTGCGCTTCTTCCAGGCGCGTGATGTCGAGGCCGCCCACGCGCAGCTCGCCGCTGTCGGGCCGGTCGATGCCGGCGACGAGATTGAGCAGCGTGCTCTTGCCGGAGCCGGACGGCCCCATCAGCGCGACGAAGTCGCCTGCGGCGATGTCGAGCGTGATGTCGGTCAACACCGGCACGACCTGATTGCCGCGCCGGTACGACTTCGCGACGTGGCGGATCTCGACGAGCGGCGGCGATGCGTCGTTCACGTGCGCCACGCTATTTCTTCGCGACGGTCACGTGCGCGCCGTCCTTCAGTTGCGCCTCCGGCGCGAGCACGACGGTGTCGCCGGGCTTCACGCCGCCGATCGCGACGAGCTCGCCGATCCGCGCGCCGCGCGTCACCGCGCGCGCATGCACGGTGTCGTCCTGCACGACGAACACGACCGGCCGGCCGTCACGCTCGACCACGGCGCTCGCCTGCACGGCCGTCACCGGCTGGCGGTCCTGCGGCGTCGCGGGCTTCGACAGGAACGCGATCTTCGCGCTCATGTCGGGCAGCACGCGCGCGTCGCGGTCGACGAAGCGCACTTTCACGAGCACGGTCGCCTTCGAGCGGTCGACGGTCGGCACGATGCGCGACACGCGGCCCGCGAAGCGCATGTCGGGCAGCGCGTCGAGCTGGATCTCGCACGGCTGCTCCGAGCGGATCTTCGCGATGTTCGACTCGGCGACGTCGGCCTCGACTTCGAGCGTGTCCATGTCGGCGATCGTCACGACCGCGCCCTTGCTGTCCGACGCGGACGAGAACGGCGTGATGTTGTCGCCGACGTTCGCGTGCTTCGCGAGGACGATCCCGTCGAACGGGGCGCGGATCACCGTCTGGTCGACGGCCACCTGCGCGGCCTGCGCGTTCGCTTCGGCCGACGCGATCGCAGACTGATCGCTGCCGAGCGTCGCGCGTGCCTTGTTCACGCGCGCCGTGTCGATGTCGAGCTGCGCGGCGGGCACGGCGCCCTTCGGCGCAAGCACGGCGGTGCGCCGCAGCGCGATTTCGGCGTCCTTCAACTCGGCCTGCGCGACGCCGAGATTGGCGCGCGACACCAGCACCTGCGCGCGCGCCTGCGCGAGCGAGGCTTCGACGTCGCGGCTCTCGAGGCGCGCGATGATGTCGCCCTTCTTCACCCGCGTGCCTTCGAGCACGCCGAGCCATTCGACGCGGCCCTGGCCCTTCGACGCGACCGCGGCCTTGCGCTGCGGCACGACGTAGCCGGTCGCGTTGAGCTGCGTGTCGTTCTGGTACGGGTAGGCGGTCGTGACGGACGTCGTGTCGACCGTGGGCCGGCTGGTCAGCACGAGCGCCGCCGCAATCGCCGCGGCAACGAGCGCGGCGGCCGCCGCGTAGCGGACCCAGCGGCGCCGGCGCGGCGCGGGTGCGAGCGGACGCCGGTCGATTTTCAGTTTGTCCAGATTGTGTTCGGGCAATTGGGTCGCCTCGCGACGGCGGCGGTCTCCGGTCTCGCGACGGGCCGCGCGCCGTTCAGTCGGAAGGAGGCCAGTATAGCGTCGCCGCGACGGGCGGAAGGGGCGGTTCGGCGCGTGCGGGGGCGGCGCCGCCGCGGCCCTGCGTCGCAGTGCTCGGTGGAAACCCGGAGGATGCAAGCTGCGTGTCAACTGGCCGCGCCGGCGGTGCGTTATGGAGCCAGTGCGTCAGTATTTGCCGTGACGGAAAGGCCAACGCCGCTCCGCCCGGCCGCGACCGGCAACCCCGGCGCGACTGATGTTCCGATGCGGATGCCTCGCATCTCTTACCGGTACGTTTGACTTTTTCTCCGCTAAAGGAAGAACAATGAAGAAGACGCTCGCTTCGATCATGACCGCAGCATTCGCTCTCGCATCGGTTTCGGCATTCGCACAGGCGTCGGCGCCGGCCGCCGACACGTCGGCTGCCGCATCGGCACCGGCCAAGAAGGATCACAGCAAGCCGAAGCACCAGCTGAAGCACCACGGCTCGAAGAAGGGCCAGGCGAAGGCCGCAGCAGCATCGGCCGCCGGCACGAACGACGCAGGCTCGCAGAACTAAGCACGCTTCGCCGCGGCCGGCGCGACCGGCCGCCCCGTCGCAAGACCCCGCACGCTTTCCGGCATGCGGGGTTTTGTTTTTTCGGGCGTTCGACGCCTCCGAGCCTCGGAACCCGATGCGCCCGCCGAGTCGATGCGGTCGGCATCGCACCGCGCATGGCCGGCCGCAGGCGCTGCAGACTGCCGGCATCTGTGTTTAACTCGCCGCTTCACGGGTCGAAGGAGCGGGAAATGGATCTTGGATTTATCGGGCTGGGCGAAATGGGGCAGGCGATCGCGACGAACCTGCTGAAGGCCGGGCATACCGTGCGCGTGTGGAACCGTTCGCGCGAGCGCGCGGAGCCGCTGGCGGCGCTCGGCGCGCAGATCGTCGCGACCCCGGCCGACGCGTTTCGCGGCGACGCGGTGTTCTCGATGCTCGCCGACGATGCCGCCGCGCGCGACGTGTTCGACGACGCGCTGCTTGCGCAGGCGCCGCGCGGCCTGATCCACGTGAACATGGCGACGGTGTCGGTCGCGCTCGCCGAGTCGCTCGCGCACGCGCATGCGTCGCGCGGCCTCGACTATGTCGCCGCGCCGGTGATGGGGCGCCCGGACGTCGCGGCCGCCGCGCGGCTGACGATCATGGCCGGCGGCCCGGCCGAGGCGATCGACCGCGTGCAGCCGCTGTTCGACGCGATCGGCCAGAAGACCTGGCGGTTCGGCTCTCTGCCGCAGCACGCGAACATCGCGAAGATCGCGGCGAACTTCACGCTCGCGTCGGCGATCGAGACGCTCGGCGAGGCGTCCGCGCTGCTGGGCGCGCATGGCGTCGCGATGCGCGATTTCCTCGACGTGATCACGAGCAGCGTGTTTCCGGGGCCGGTCTATGCGGGCTACGGCGGGATGATCGCCGAGCGCAGCTACGAACCGGCGCGCTTCAAGGCGCGGCTCGGGCTGAAGGACGTCCGGCTCGCGCTGCAGGCCGGCGACGCGGCGTCGGTGCCGCTGCCGGTGGCGAGCGTCGTGCGCGACAGCCTGCTCGATGCGCTCGCGCACGGCGGCGGCGACCAGGACTTCGCGGTGCTCGGCGAAGTCGCACTGCGCCGCGCGGGCCGCTGAGCCGGCGCGGGACAGAAGCGCCGCGCACGCGGCATAATCGTCGTTTCGTTGCTCTATCGCTGAGGCGCGCATGAACCTGCATACGTGGTGGCTTTTCGTGGCGACGGTGTTCGTCGTGTCGGCGATTCCCGGTCCGAACATGCTGCTCGTGATGACCCACGGCGCACGCCACGGGCTGCGCCGCTCGGCGGCGACGATGGCCGGCTGTCTCAGTGCGCTGGTGCTGATGCTGGCCGTCTCCGCGGCCGGGCTCGGCGCGGTGCTGCAGGCGTGGCCGGCGATGTTCAATGCGCTGCGCTTCGCGGGCGCCGCCTATCTGATCTATCTGGGCGTGAAGGCCTGGCGCGCACGGGTCGACGACGCGCCGGCCGCCGACCTCGCCGCGCCCGCGCCGGGCGCATCGGCGTCGTCGTGGGCGCTGTTTCGCAACGGCTTCCTGGTCGCGGGCAGCAACCCGAAGGCGATCCTGTTCGCCGCCGCGCTGCTGCCGCAGTTCATCAACGCGGCCGAGCCGACGCTGCCGCAATTCGGCATCCTCGTCGTCACGTTCGCGGCGATCGAGGTCAGCTGGTATCTGGTCTACGCGTCGTTCGGCACGCGCATCGGCGCGACGCTGAAGAGCCAGAGCGTCGCGCGCGTCTTCAACCGGTTGACCGGCGGGCTGTTCGTCGGCTTCGGCGCGATGATGGCGCTGGTCCGTCACTGAACGCCGCCGGCGCGGCCGGCCGCACGCCCCGCACCTCGTCCGAGGGCGGGGCGTTTTCACGTTGGGCGTGGGCAGCCGCTGTCACGCGTGCGGTGTCGCCGCGGTATCGGCACGGCCGCACGCTTCGCACCTTGTCGTAGGGCGGGGCGTTTTCACGTCAGGGCATGGGGCATGTGCTGTCGCGCGTGTGGCGTCGCGGTGGCATCGGTCGGCCTTACACCCCGCATCTTGTCGTAGGGCGGGGCGCTTCCACGTCGGCGCGTGCGCATGCGCCGTCACGCGCCCGGTGTCGCCGCGGTATCGGCACGGCGCCCGGCCGACAAGCCGAATACGGTGGCTGCGCCCGCGAACCCGAACCCCACGCCACACACGGCG